>JAJQES010000034.1 GCA_021201565.1 Tannerellaceae bacterium | reverse complement strand
TCGCAGATCCAAATACTTCTATAGTCGGGGATCGGGAGATCCCCTCCGTCCAGGGGTGGCATGGCAAAAAGACAATAACGGGTTGGATAGAGGGGATATGTTATCCCCGGCTAATGAATATCCGGATCTCCTGATCCGGACTCCCATCATCATTGAAGATATATAAATAGGTATTTATAGATGGATCGCAGATCCAAATACTTCTATAGTCGGGGATCGGGAGATCCCCTCCGTCCAGGGAAAGTAGAAATAACCTGGCAAAAAGATAATCACAACCTGGATAAAGGGGATATGTTATCCCCGGTTAATGAATATCCGGATCTCCTGATCCGGACTCCCCTCGTCGTTGAAAATATATAAATGGGTGTTTATAGATGGATTACAGATCCAAATACTTCTATAGTCGGGGATCGGGAGATCCCCTCCGTCCAGGTAATGGCAAAAAGATAATCACAACCGTCCAGTGCTCCCCTTCATCCCCCTCCGTCCAGGAATGGGTAAATGTACGCTGTTTTTTATTTTTCCTGTTTGGAGAGGATGGGTTGTTGGTAGATTTGGGTGAGGAGTTCGCGGGTTGTTTTTTAGGTCTACTTTGTTATTCTTGTTCCTGTCACAAAGTTAAGATTTAACCTGTAATTTCCTCTTTTTATCTCTATTTCCTTTGAATTAAAGGGTGTCCGGCTATATGGATTATCATACCGGTAGTCTGTTTTTAACGGCATTTCTTTTCCATTCAGCAGGAAAGGGGTGTCCCAGCCGAAGTGTATATCCCCTATGGAGGGAGAGATGTAGTTTACATTCAGGTCCTTACAGCTAACGGAAGAACTGCTTATGGCCTGAACAAATTGCTCAAATGTGCCCCATTCCTCTGCGGACCCGGTCTCACATACCCAGATGTTTTGCCGGCCGGCTGCTACTACATCATGGACGTTTCCTTCCGGATCGCTTTGCCATTCGACCGGTTGTTGGGAGTAGAGGGCGACGTATCCGTTTCCTTTGCGTCCGAATATCCAGCCATTTTGTTCTATGACCTCTTCAAAGGCTTTCCGGGGAAACCGGGCATGGGTCAGGTCCATCCCTTCGTTGGCCAGGCTGTTGTAAATGCAGACTACTACATTTTTATGCTGGACAGCCCGGGGTAATACGGCGCTTCCTCCCCAATAGTCCGGGCTTCCTCCGATTCTTTTATGCCCGGGGTGGGTGGTAAAGACGGTGGCATGGTTGCCCAGACTGGCCTGCCAGATGTGTTGCTGGTAGGCAATGGCTCCGGGACGGTAGTCAAATGCGCAACTTAACATGTAATCGTTGGTACGGTAGGTCTCGAAGTTGGCTTCCGAGAGGGCAAACCGGTCCAGCCGGGAATTGATGATCCGCCCGTGCTCGCTGACCTGTTCTTCGTAGAGACCTATATAATGGTCATAATTCTTATAAGGATAAGTGTGGTACGTCTCAGAGATTTGTTTGGACATCCGGATCGCTTTGGGATGGATAAATTCCTGGATTCCCCAGAACAGGTGGGTATCTTCTTCACTGTCCCAACTGAGACCATACAGCGGGGCATCCTCTACTTCTATACTGGTTTTCTGGCGGTTTACCATCGGGGTTGTATAATCGACGGCAATATCCAGGATCACCTGTGGGCAACGGTACGAACTCCCGGCCAGCGCCGTGTTGCCCATGATCGCATCCGGAATATATTGTCCTTCTCCAAATACCAGTTTCAGGGTAGGGGACATGGCATGTGTCCCGGTGATCAGGGAATGGGTATAGGCCCGGCCACTGGTTGTAGCGAGGATTCCATGGAAATTTCCCAGGGCCAGATCATACATCAGCAGGTCAAGAACCATGCGGGCCTGTTCTTTGAGAACCGGATTTTCGGCATAATCGAACAGGTTTACCAACACCAGAATGTCCACTTCATAATAGGTGGAGTTCCATTCGCTGAACCCGAAGCGGAACCGGAAGTCAAGCCACCGTTCCAGCAGGTGTTCGGCATGGGCGATATGTTCCTGTCCGGTGAGTCCACTGGAAAACCGGCAGTCTTTATAGAGTTGTCCGGCCAGTAGTTCGGCTGTGTGGTAGAGGGCCTGATGATTTTCCGTATGGTAGCACCGGTAAGTTGTGTCTCTCCGGGCATCGGTCCACCAGTATTTAAAATCCAGGATGCACTCTTCCATCCGTTGGGTTAGGCCCGGAGAAAGGGTTGATTCTTCTTTTTCCATATAGGCCAGGCGTAAAAGCCCATTCATCGAGAAATCATTGCAATCCCAGTTACTGCGGATCTTATCAATGGCATCCTGTACCAGTTCTTCTTCCGGCGGTAGTCCTGCTAACAGACGGCAGATCTGGGTAAAGATACCGATCCGCTCTTTTTTCTCTCCGTATTTTACACAATAGTCCAGATAGAGTTCCCTGCGTTGTTCATAGGTTCCCCGCGGCGTATCCCAGAAGGTATCCGGATCTGAGGACTCTTTGGGAAAAGAAAAAGAACACATAAAAAGAGGAAGGATGCCGAATAGATAAATAAATATTTTCATACCGGTAGTTGAATTTGCTGATGAATACTATTTGTTTGATTTAGATGCTTTCTTTGTATGTTGTTGAATTACTTTCAACAACGCTGCTCCCCAGAATTCTCCTAATATTTCTGCCCCCTGTTGGTTGGGATGCAGATAGAAGGTACCGGAGTTACCTTGTTGCGGATTGTGATGGGTGAGGTGGTGTTTGCGGAAGAAACCAAATCCTTTCTGATCACCCCTATAGATAAAGTCCGGATGTTCTTTTACGAGTTGTTTAAGTTCCGGGGAATATGTTTCCAGCCGGGAAAGTCCTTCCTGTAAGTACATAGCACTGTTGTGGGTGGTTGGACTATACCAGAGGGGACGGTGCAATACAAAAATAGCTTCCGGATACCGGGTGTGTAATTCCTGAATAATCATCCGCAGGTTTTTCCGGTATGTTTCAGGAGCTACGGGAGCACCTGTAGGTCCTTTGATGGCACTGTCGTTGGTTCCTAATTTAATCGAAAAGATAAGGAGGCCTTCTTTTTGATAAAAGGAGTCAGCAGCCTGTGTGATTTTGCCAAACAGGGTTTTTCCTGGGGGGAGATAATCGTAGGTAGTGGTGCCACTGATACCACAATTTGTGTAGTGGACTGTATAATTCTGTTTTTCCAGTATCCGGGCAGTTACAGTGGGCGGTGGGGCCTGTAGGTAAGAGGCCTCTGTAATACTATTACCGATGAATATCAGGTTAACTGTTTTTGTCTGGCTGTGTGCCATTCCGGCAGACAACGATAAAAATAACAGAATATGTAAGAATCTCTTTGTTTTCATATTAGAATGTCTTTAAGTGGATAGCAAATATCCTTCGACCAAAATGCCCTTATTCCCGCATTTGATGCGGGACTGCAGAGGAACAGACGATAGTTACCATATATGAACAGTAGAATACCGTCTGTTTTTATGCGGTCCAGATCCCCAATCAAGTTGAGGATGGTTGGGGAACAAATTCATTTTATTCAATAACGGCTGCCCAGCCTCCGTTGCGGACCATTTTGATGGGGATCTTTTGACCGTTGGTGACCGTGGATTCTTTTTTCCGGTAATCCATGGCTTGATAGCCGGCGTTGATACCGTCTTCAAAGGAGGTCATCCGGAAGGTCTGGCCGGTGGGAAGGAAGTCCAGGGAGAGTTCAAAGGTGCGTTCTTTTTCTTTGTTATTGGTAATTCCGCCGATGAACCATTTTTCCCCTTTTCGTTTTGCTACAATGGCATATTCTCCCACACAGGCTTCCAGTACCCGGGTTTCATCCCAGGTGACAGGTACGCTGGTAATGAACTCGGTACATTCCCGGTTGCGGTAATACAGGGTTGGATTATCAGCCAGCATCTGGATACCGCTTTCAAAGAGTACAAAGAGGGCCATCTGATAGGCCCGGGTGCCAATACTGGCGGAGTTGGGCCGGTCGGCTCTGTACACATCCGGCTGCATGCTGATCATGGCTCCGGGTGTGTAATCCATCGGACCTACCGCATTGCGCATAAAGGGAAGGTACAGACTATTGTCGGGAAAGCATCCACCCATTTGTTCCATTCCGCGCACCCCTTCATAAGAAAGGACGTTTGGATATTTGTATTCCAGTCCGGCCGGTTTGAAAGAACCATGAAAATCTACAAACAATTCATGCCTGGCCGCTTCTGCGGCAACCCGTTCGTAGTAGTTGACCATCCATTGGTCACTGCGGTCCATAAAGTCAATCTTCACCCCTTTTACACCCCATTCGCGGAAAGTTTTAAAGAGGTCAAAATTATTTTCCACTGTCAGCCAGGTCAGCCACAGGACAACCCCTACGTTTTTTTCTTTTCCATACCGGATGATTTCGTGTACGTCTACGTTTGGATTGGGAGTATAGGGGTCACGGGTACTCATGGCCCACCCTTCATCCATAATGATATAGGAAATGCCGAATTCAGTGGCGAAGTCAATGAAATATTTGTAAGTATCCAGGTTATAACCGGCTACAAAGTTTACACCGGGTCCATAAGGAGTAGCTCCGTTCCACCATTCCCAACTGGCCTGGCCCGGTTTGATCCAGGACAGATCCGTTAATTCACTTGGGGATGCCAGTTTATAAGTCATCGTGTTTTCTATCAGTTGTTTGTCGTCTTTGGCAATTACAAAGTAGCGCCAGGGATAGTCTCTTTTGCCGGCTGTCCGGGCAATATAGTCAGCTTCTTTCAGGATCTTTACACTGCGGTCGCCGTCTTCTCCGAATTCAAGAGGTACTTTCGGGAAGAGGGATTGCATGCCGTTCTCACCGGTTCCTTTCAGGAACATGCAGGGGTAATCGCTCAGGTCTGATTCGGAGATAAGGATTTTATACTGTTTGTGGGTATCAATCAGTACGGGAAGTACACTCATTTTATCTGCCGGTGTCCATTCGTCTGTTTTTACATGGGTATAGACCTCTTCATAAGCGGTTTTGAAACTACCGGGCTGTTGCAGGTGGGCCAGATAACTCTCCGGGAAACGGATGACGAAATCTTCTCCCATTACATACGAGTCATTTTTGAAATGGGTGACGAAGCGATAAGCTATGCCCTCATCGAAGGCCCGGAATTCTACGGCATAGTTTCCGGCGAAGGTTAACCGTAGCTGGTTGTATTGGTTGGGAACAACGGCATATTTCAACGGCATATATGGAGTGAGGGTTTCGTTGGCCTGTGTCCGTTTCTGTCCGGACAGCTTCGGTTGGTGCCCCAATATTTTGTCCTGTAATGTGAGTTGTAACCAGGCATTTTCTATCAACATATCTTCTCCGGAAGAGATGGAGTAATATATTTTGTCGGAGAGCCGGATGGATACCTTTAGATCCCCGTTGGGGGAGGCCAGGGTTATTTGTTGGGCCAACACGCCGGATATCCCTGCCAGAAGGGCCGGGAAAAGAAAAAGAAAGATTCGTTTCATGATCTTAAATATGTAAATAGTTGTTGTTATTATTCCAGTAAAGCGGCGGCACACCATAACAGAGGGGCCTGTCCATGAAGATCCCCTGTGATCCGTCTGCGGTCCAGATAATATTGTCTGGTAGTTCCTGTATTAGTCCCCATACAGACTTCGGTCAGGTCGTTTTCTTCGTTTATAAAGGTTTGCAGGGCCAGCCAGGCTTTACGGGCAATGGGTCCGTAGGTATCTTCATCCAGCCATCCGTTTTTCACGCCGTTGATCATCGCATACGTAAACATGGCGGAACCGGAGGTTTCTGTCCACGAGTTGCGGTCGTCTACTAATTGTCCCCATAAGCCATCTTCTTTACAATACTCTTTCAGGGTATTCATCATTTTACGGTACTGGGACAGGATCCGGTCATACTGTTCATTCTCCCGGGGGAGATAGGTAAGAAGATCGGTCATTCCGGCAGCCATCCATCCGTTGCCGCGGCACCAGTAGAAAGGGGCTTCTCCTGCATGGTAGAATAATCCGTTTGACCGTTGGATGGAATCTAAGTAGGCGGTCATCTGCCGGGCAGCACGGTTGATATACTTTTCATCTCCGGAGGCTAAAAAGGCCTGGCTCTGGATGGTCGTGATCATAAACATATCATCAATCCAGTACCGGGTCTGCCAGCTAAGTCCTTCATCAAGGTAACTTTGATATTCTTCCCGGTGCTTAGTGCCGGCGGGAAGTTGCCACTGCCGGTCGGCAAAATCAATCCCTATATAATAGTAACATTCATTTCCGGTTTGCAGATAGAGTTGCAGGGGGACGGCACCGAAAACAGTGTGATCCACATGGTCGGGTACCTGCATCAGCTCTTTCTGTGCACCCAGCAGTGGGAGAAAACGTTCTTCCAGTTGCCTCACCAATTGGGTGTCTTTTGTGATGTGTGCGAATTTCAATGCGCCGAACCAGGCACATACTTCGGGATAGATTACTTCAGAAGGAGGAGATGGGTTTCCATCAAAGTTGCGGAATGGTTCGGAGAGGTATCGTTGTGCGATCCTGTTTCCGACCTCTTCCGGGGTGTTTCCCGGAGGGAATCCGGTCAATGCCTGTTGCTGGCCGTAGGTGAATGAATAGGTTGCACACACGAAAAGCATACATAGTATATACATTTTTTTGGTCATCTGTATTTTGTTTTAAATAGCGAAAAGGCACGCAGATCGAAGATCCCGGTTTATCGGGATACACGGATTACGCAGATCTACGCAGATTTTTTTATTTAAGAGAAAACCTGTTCCCCAACCTGATTGGGGACCGCATAAGAGCTGACAATAGTTACTATATAAACAGTAGATACCGTCTGTTCTTCTGCGGTCCCGCATCAAGTGCGGGAACAAGGCTCCTTTAGTTCAAACTCAATAATTGTCAATTGTCAACTGTCAATTGTCCATTGATTATCACCATCCTTCGTTTTGTGGATAAGGTTCGCCGGATACTACGCGGTTGATCTGATCGTTCGGGATCGGACGGAGTTGGTGCTTTTTCTGTATGTTTGCATTTGCGAAACCATCGTCATATTTCTTCACCCGTTCCAGCAGAGTACCGGTACGTACCAGGTCAGACCAACGGCAATGTTCCAGTAACAACTCACGGGTCCGTTCCTCCAGAATGAAATCCAGAGTAACATCGGATGCCTGGATATCCAGGGCGCCGGCCTGGCTGGTTGCTTTGTTACGCGCCCGTTCACGTATGGTGTTAATGTGTCGTGCGGCATCCGCATTATTACCGAGTTTAAAGGCGGCTTCGGCTGCCAGCAAATAGGTTTCGGCCAGCCGGAACACCAGAATGGAACGATCCGAATTATCGTTATATTGATTCCGGGTTCTATCCAGATATTTCATAATGGTAGGGAAATAAGAGGCTCCGTTGTAACCGGATGGCGTAATGATCACGTATGCATTTTCACCGGCAGTACGATTCAGGGTCTTTGCCCGGATCTCATCAGCGGACATTTCATACCCGGGATAATATAAGGCGGTATCTCCGATCTGGGTAAGGCGCCACAAAAAAGATTCACTTTGTCCGTCAATGGTATACGTATGGGTAAAATATCCATCGTTATCATTGCTTCTCATTTCTTTTGTAGCATACCATACGGTTTGGAAAGTCGCATTATACCGGGTATCTGTTTCCCGGTTGTTGAAGGTCTTCAGCGTATAGGCTGTCGGGTTATTCCAGGAATAACAACGTCCGTCGTTAATATTCCGTTCCCCCAGGAAGGCTTCGTATCCGTTCACATATAAATGATTCAATACATGATTGGCTCCGTAGGTATTGTCGAGATCCCAGTCAAAACGGACAGAGAAAAGTTCTTCGGTGTTCCGTCCCGACGGTGGGTCATTGGCTTCGTCGAACACGTCGGCATACTCCGCCATCAGTGATAATCCCAGCGAAGGAGCGTCTGTAAGCAGTTTGTTGGCTGTATCGTAGGCTTTCTGGTAATATTCCTGTGCTTTGGATGCGTTATAATATTTGTTGTGGATATTATCCGGGTAGTGGGACGCATCTTTGTCATGAATCCAGCCTAAGGTCAGGTATACACGGGCCAACAGATGCCGGGCGGCAGCTGCGGATGCGCGTCCGGATTCCAGGGAATTTTGCTGTGGACTGGGAGAACATTCGGAAGAAGCCTCTATCAGGTCCTGTACAATTACTTCATAGACATCCAGCATTTCGTGGCGGCTGGCAGCCAGCGAGGGGTTGGTATTGTATTCGGTGGTCAGCGTCACATCGCCAAATTGTTGTACCAGATGGAAATAAAGGAAAGCTCTCAGGAATTTGGCTTCTCCTGTATACTGTATCCTTTTGGCTTCTGTAAAGGTTGTATTGATCTCAATATTCTCCGATTCATTGATCAGAAAATTCAGTATATTGAGGATAAGATACGATTTTCTCCAGAGTTCCCGGGGATATTCATTCCCTGCATTGTAATTGCTGGTATAATGGGCAATGTCGTAGGTACGGTTACCTCCGGTACTGCATTTCATTTCATCAGTGCCTACATTCAGCATGCCATGTAATCCCTCTTCAAATCCATAGTGTTCCCTCAGGATCTGATAAGAAGCGTTTAATCCCATGATAAATCCCTGGGGAGTATTTAAGAACTCCTGCGTAGTGTCTGAATGGTTCTCTTCATCCAGCAGGTCATTGCAGGAGAACAGGACTGCCAGAAGTAGTAGTAAAATTATATTTCGTTTCATAATCTGAATGTATTTAGAATGTTACATTTAAACCAAAAATAAAAGAACGTACCGGTGGGGTAACAATGTTAATCGTACTGGTTGTTTCCGGGTCAATTCCACCGTCTTTACGGAACTGTTTGTCAGACCAGGTGAATAGGTTGGAACCGGTTGTGTATACCCTTACATTTTGTGCTCCCAGTTTGCTGACAATATTTCCGGGCAATGTATAGCCTATCGTAATATTCCGTAGTTTCAGGTACGAAGCATTGTATCGTGCCAGTAATCCTAATCTGGTTACTGTTCCTGTGGATGGCTTCGGCCAGCGTGCATCTGTGTTTTCCGGCGTCCAGTAATCTACATTGAGATTGTTGTATGCACCAACCAGGGTGTTCATCCAGCCACTATGCATGTTTGACGTGAGGGTACCTCCATAACGGAAGGAAAAGAGAAAAGAGAGGTCAAAATCTTTATAGGTAAATCTGTTATTGAGCCCTCCTTCAAAGTTAGGAGCCCTTTTGCCCAGAAATACTTTATCATCTTCATTAATTACCTGCTGGCTTTTGGGAGTGACTCCGTCCTCCTCATAATCAATGGAGTGGTTTTTGATCTTTACCGTACCTATTACCGAGTTGGCTCCGGAAGTGGCGTATCCGAACGTTTCGGCCAATGCGCGGTCTTCCGGGGTATCCTGCCAAAGGCCATCCATTTCATAATCCCAGATGGTACCTACGCTTTGTCCTAAAAAGAAATCACTGGTCCTTTCTATGCCTTCTCCCAAATAAGTGACTTTATTCCGGTTGGCAAAAATATTGAAATCGGTGATCCAGCTAAATTCCCGGCTGTCAAAGTTCACAGTGGTAATATTAAATTCGACTCCCCGGTTGCGTGTTTTACCGAGATTGGTAAGATAACTGGTTGTATATCCCGTAGTGGGGGGAAGGTCCACTTTCAATAACAAATCTTTGGAGTTTTGTTGATACAATTCCAGGGTACCTGTGATCCGGTTGGACAGGAATCCAAAATCAATACCAATATTATAGGTTTCCGTGTTTTCCCATCCTAACGAATAGTCGGGCACACTGTTCGGAAAAACGCCCATCACTCCCTCATTACCTAACATATAGCGGTTCGTGGATAATTTTGCCATCGTCTGATAGGGGTCAATGGCTGTACTTCCTACATTCCCCCAGCTCAGACGTAGTTTTAAAGAGGATAAAATATCCTGTGCAGGTATAAATTCTTCTTCCAGGATATTCCATCCCAACGCCAGAGAGGGGAAAGAGTGCCATTTATTTCCTGCCGCCAGGCGGGAGGAACCATCGTGCCGGATAGTGGCTGTCAACAGGTATTTATTTTTATAGCTGTAGTTCAGACGGGCCATATAAGATAATAACTGCCATTTTTGAAAGCCACCACTTCCTTCTATATTCCCCATGGCTTTGCTTGGGTTATAAAACTGGATACTGGTATCAAAATATTCATACGAGGTAATGGAATTGCCATCCCGCTGATAATTCTGGTAACTGAACAGCCCTGTGAAATTAAAATGGTGGTCATTCCAGAGGGTTTTATCCCAGGTCAGAATGTTTTCCAGGGTGTATTCATATTTCAGGTAATGATCGGCAAAAGCCCGGTTCAATCCCCCTTTGCGGGTGGTGGTATTACTGTCTTCAAACTGCCCGCGGGTTTCATATTTTAAGGCGAATCCGCCATTGAAGCGATAATTGAATCCGTAAGGGAGAGTTACATCTACATAACCGGTTGTGAAAGTAGACATGGAACGGCGTTTGTCAACAAATGCACCATCCACTTTATCCAGTAGCGGGTTCCACACCTGGCCCCCACTACCCGGAATATCCAGAACCAGATTACCATCCTCATCGTAGGGAGTTACAAACGGGGAGGCTCGTAAAGCCTGTTCCGTTGGATTATCTCCTTCACCGTAATTATTACTGTATGTATTCAGCGAAGAGAGACCCACTTTCAGGAAAGAGGTGATCTGGCTATCCGTAGATAACTTAGCTGTCATCCGTTCAAAAACCTGTCCCGGATAACTGTTTTCAGAACGGAAATAACCTACAGAAGAGTTATAGGTACTTTTTTCATTTCCTCCGTTGACAGATACCTGATGGTTAGTAGTCATCCCGTTACCGAATACCAGGTCCTGCCAGTTGGTATCTGTGCCGTTATTATATCCGTTTATTTCGGCCTGGTCCCGGAACAAGGCCCCTAATACCATCATGGAGGGATCATCCGGTCCGCTATATAAGTCCGGATTCGCATTGTAGTTGGCCCATTGTTTCATCCGCATGAACTGTTCGCTATTCATGAGGTTGTATTGCTTGATAGGGGTGGTGATCCCATAATATCCACTATAGTTTACAGTGGTTTTTCCTGCATGTCCCCGTTTAGTGGTGATCAGTATAACCCCGCTCGCACCCCGTGAACCGTAGATCGCTGTTGCGGAAGCATCTTTCAGAATACTAACACTGGCAATGTCATCTGTACTTAATTCATTCAGCGTTCCGCTGAAAGGGATCCCATCCACAATGATTAACGCATCTTTTTCTGCATTGAGGGAACGTTCACCCCGTACGCGGATGGTTGCCACAGCACCCGGATGGGTACTTCCGCCTTCCATCTGTACATCTACACCGGCTGCCAGTCCCTGTAAAGCAGTCGCTACATTGGAAACGGGTGCTTGTTTGATCACTTTTTCGGATACGTTAATCATTGAACCGGTAATGTCTGATTTTTTCATGGTTCCGTATCCTATTACAACTACCTCATCTATATCCTGGGTGGCAGGCAGTAGTTCGATGTGAAGGGCAGATTGCTGGCCGATATTGATCTCCTGTGTTACATATCCAATATAGGATACGATAAGAATGGCTCCGGGAGCTGCTTTGATCGTGAATTTCCCATCGAGATCGGTGATGGTTCCTTCGTCTGTAGCTTTCACACGTACGGTAGCACCGATTAATGGGTCTCCTTTTTCGGTTACTGTTCCGGAGATGGTTCTTTCCTGTGGTATCCCTGGTTGTTTCATTTCTACTGTGTTGCCGGGAGTGTGTGCCTGTAAACCGGGAGAACACAACAAAGAGGCAAGCATGAAACTTCCGGGAAGAAGTTTACTAAGAATGTTTTTCCTGATCATAACTGGATTTGTTTTTCTTACTTTCAATTTAATTATTAACTAAGTTTTAATTCTGATATTTTC
>JAJQES010000430.1 GCA_021201565.1 Tannerellaceae bacterium | reverse complement strand
TTTTACTTATCATACATATCTTTTTCGTATAAGTTGCAAACCTCGTGCCAAACACACAAAACACTAAATATAAGAAACTTATAAATCTCCTACAAACATTTAGCTGTCCAATAAATTTACAGATTTGTCTAAATATTAGACAGGTATAGGAAGAAAATACTAAACGAGTGTTTTAGAGATCTTATCAATATTCAGGCTCCGGGCCATCGCGTCAAATATTTCCGTATAGGTTCCATGCATGTTATAGAGTGCTTCATGTGTACCCCGTTCCACGACCCGTCCTTCTTTCATTACATAAATACAATCCGAATCAATGATCTGGGAGATGCTGTGGGAAATAATGATCACGGTCCGGTTCTTTTTGATCGCATCCAGGCTATTCTTGATCTGCTCCGTTGAGACCGCATCCAGACTGGCCGTCGGTTCATCCAGAAAAATAATCGGAGGATTCTTTAAAAACATCCGGGCAATAGCGATCTTCTGTTGTTGTCCTCCGGAAAGGGCCAGGGCCGATGTCTGGTAACGGTCGGGCAACGCCATGATCTGGTCATGGATATAAGATTGTCTGGCAGCATGCACAACCTCTTCAAAAGTCGCGTCCGGATTACCATACATGATATTCTCCTCAATAGTACCGTTAAAAATATGGTTTTTCTGTAACACCAGTCCGATATTATCCCGCAGGAAAGAGGTATTATATTCATCCAACGGCACTCCATCCAGATAGATCACTCCACTATCCGGCTGGTAAAATTTATCCAGCAGGTTGATAAGGGTACTTTTCCCGGCACCGGAGAGCCCGACCAAAGCTGTGATCTTTCCCGGCAGAATGTCCATATTGATGTGGTGTAAAGTCGGCTCTTCATTATCCGGGTAGGTAAAATTCATATCCTGGACCTTAAACCGCCCGGTTATCTTTGGCGAAATATAGGATCCGCTCTGTTCCGTCTGGTCATCTGCTTTCAGAATATCAAAAAACCCTTCCGAATAGATCAATGCATCATTCATCTGGTCATAAATCCGGTGTAACTGCCGGATGGGTGCTGTGACATTGTTGAACAACAGGATATGGAACATGATCGCACCAATTGTCATCACACCGGACAGTACTAAGTAAGCCGTCAGGATGATAATAAGGACAACCCCGATCTGTTCAATAAAACTCTTTAGCCCATCAAACAGGAAACTGATCTTACGGGTTCGCAACTGGGCCGCAGTCAGTGAATTCTGTAAATCCAACTGTTTCCGGCTCTCAATGTCCTCACGTATAAAAGATTTGATCACCATCACAGATTGCAGGATTCCCAGGATCCCCTGGCTCTTATTTTCCCGCAACTCCCGTATATTCCGTCTGGACCCGGCCAGCCGTTTCGCCTGCCGCACACTAACAAAAAAATAGACCGGGACAATACATAATCCAACTAAACCCACATAAAAATTGGCATTGAACATCATCGCTAACGCGACAACCGCACTGGCAGAAAGAGGCAGGATATCAATGAAAAAGTTTTGTACCAAACGGGTAATACTTTCAATTCCCCGGTCAATCCGGATCTGCAGTTTGCCCGGTTGATTTCCCCCGGAAGTATAAAAAGCCAGTTTATAGGTCAGTATTTTATCAATTACCTTCTGTGCCAGGTCACGGGAGACATAGATACGTAGTTTCTCTCCATAAAAATTTTGTCCGAACGTAATAAAAGAGTTCAGGATCTCCTTCCCGATCAGGATGACTGAGATCGTGACCAGAATATGCATCCCCTCCTTTAATCCCTGGTTCGCTTCCAGTAAAGCCGAGATCTGATCTACCGTATACCGGAGCACCCACGCATTTACCTGTGCGGTGAATGAACCAATCAACGTCAATACCAGCGTAAAGAACACCAGTAAACGGTAGGGTTTTACATAAGGAGCAATATTTTTGAACAACTGAAATAGCGACATAGCGACTTTTTTACTGATAAATAAACAACAGGAAGAACGATTTGTTGCATGGCGGATCCCCACCAGCCATTCCCGTTTTCCCTGTATCTGTATGTGTCTGTTCAAAAGTAGGCGTTTCTTTTTTTATAGATAAGCCTCTCTCTTTTTTTTCCCCTGCGTCCCCTCAGATTATCCCCTGGGGATAACGTCATAAGGCCTGGGGATAATCCGTTATCCCCAGGCCCTACGGTAACGGTACGCTTACCCTGAGAAAGATGAATGATTAGCTGGAAGAACCTTTATGCTCTGCAAAATAAACCCCATAGATGATAAAAGCCGCTCCGGCTAACGTGATCCAGGTAACCGGTTCATGGAGAACCAGGGAAGAAGTGACCATCGTTACAAGAGGAACAATATAAATATAGTTGGAGGTATAAACCGGACCTAACATTTTTACGGCCGTGTTCCACATAATGTAGCAAAGCATAGAGGCTACCACTCCTAAAAAGAGCAAATTGCTCCAGACCAATGGCTGGGAAAGAACAGCGGTGTCAATATGAACCGAAACCTGATTGGGAAACAAAGCCATCATGGGAAATAACGAAATGACCCCATAGAAAAAGACTTTCCGTGTCAGGAACAAAGTCGGATACCGGGTATTCATCTTTTTCAGGATCAGACAGTAAATAGCCCACATCAGTGCAGAAAGAAATGTCAGGAAATCCCCCAACGGACTGATCTTTAAATAATAGTTGCCATTAAATACCACCAGGGCCACGCCTGCCAATGCGATGAAAGAGCCGGTTAACAGATTACGACTTACTTTCTCCTGCCGGTTTATTCCCCAGGACAGAAGGGCAACCAACACAGGAGCGGTACAAATGATCAGGGAAACATTGGAAGCTAACGTAATACCCAGGGCTGTATTCTCCGAAACAAAATAAAGCGAACCTCCGGTCAACCCCATCCCTACCATCCATAACTCATCTCTCCAGGTACGGGCTAATAGCTTTTTAGGAGAGATCAGCCAGATACAGCAGTAAGCAATCGTAAAACGGTAAAAAAGAATCTCTACCGGTGAAAGGCCGTGCGCAATCAGAACCTTGGTAGAAACAAATGTGGTTCCCCAGATCGCGACTGTTATGACAGCCATAAAATGAAACCAGAAAGTTCGTATGTTACCCATTGGTATATATGATTAATTCTTCTCTACAAAGGTAGGCAATACAGAATATTATCCCGGACAAGAGAATAAATTACGATATTTTTCCTATTTTAGCCGGTATTTCAGGAATTTCTCCTGAATATTTTGATCTACATTCTTTTAAACAGGAAAATATTCTATGGCTACACTGGATAAAACAGATCTGATGATTCTGAATGCGCTTCAGAACAATGCGAAAATAAACATGAAGGAGCTTTCCGACCAGCTTCACATCTCTAAGACCCCCATCTATGAGCGGATCAAACGCCTGGAAAGCGAAGGATATATCAAAAACTATGTAGCTCTGGTGGATAGCCGGAAAATCGGATTGAATCTCACTGTCTTCTGCAATGTGACCCTGGCCGTACATAATGACGAACACATAGAACAATTCAAAGAGGATATAGAACCTATCGAAGAAATTGTAGAATGTTACTGCGTGGGAGGTATTCATGACTTTTTGCTGAAAGTGATCGTCGAAGATCTGGAAGCATACAACCGCTTTGTATTTGAGAAAATTACCAAAGTAAAAGGGATCGTTAAAATGCAAAGTTCATTTGTATTAAATGAGATGAAATACACAACTGCTCTTACTCTAAAAAGTGAATCCGGAAGGTAAAAAAGTGGTTGTCTTCTTAACTTCTTACGCCTTGCCTTGTTATTTGTAAATGGGATTATTTTACTCTTTTGCAATACTAATTATTATAGCTACGATCTTTAGCTATATAAACGCGCGGTTCCTGAAATTTCCGTCCAAGATCGGATTAATGATCATCACAATGGTCTTTTCAATTATCCTGGTTTTTGTCCGGAAATTCAATCCGGAACCCCTATCAGACCTGTATAATATCATCACGAATATTAACTTCACTCAATTAGTGATGGGGGGCATGCTCTATTTCCTGCTGTTTGCGGGAGCCATCCAGATCAATATCAATGACCTGAAAGAACAGAAGCTCTCCATTATTGTCTTCTCCACATTAAGTGTCATTATTTCGACTTTTGTAGTAGGCTTTGCTCTCTTTTACCTATTAAAACTGCTTCTTCCTTTTACCGGCCTCGACATACAACCGTCTCTGATCTATTGCCTGTTATTCGGCTCCCTCATCTCTCCTACGGATGCGATCGCGGTATTAGGGATATTAAAAGAAGCCAAAGTATCCAAAGACATAGAAACCAAAGTAACCGGGGAGGCACTTTTCAATGACGGGGTAGCGGTCGTATTATTCACACTTTTGTATAGTATTGCGTTAGGAAAAGAACAGATAGATGATATCACTGTGCCCTCTATTTCCTGGTTATTGTTTCGGGAGATATTTGGCGCTTTTATTGTGGGGCTTGCCCTGGGATTTGCGGGATGGTACGCGATGAAAACCGGAAAGGATATGCAGTTGAGCGTATTGATCACGCTTTCGGTTGTACTATGTGGGCTGCTGATTTCCCAAATGATAGATATTTCAGGACCTTTGACCATGGTTTTCGCCGGTATCGTGATCGGCAATATTGAACGGGATTATTCAAAAAAACACAATGTAGAAAATACGTTTGTTAAGACATTCTGGGAGTTGACGGATGAGATACTAAACGCACTTCTTTTCCTGTTAATTGGTTTTGAAATCCTCCTTATCCCTGATTTACACCATTATTGGATTGTCGGAATACTAACTATTGTAGTGGTGTTAATTTCCCGGTATATCTCCATAAAAATCCCGACTCTTTTGATACCTTTCCGGGAGAAATTCAGTTCCAGTACCTTCTTTATTCTGGTCTGGGGAGGTTTACGGGGAGGTGTATCTATTGCACTGGCTCTCTCCATTACAGATGTTACTTACCGGAACTTCATTGTGGCCATTACCTATTTTGTAGTGGTCTTCTCCATTGTAGTGCAGGGATTAAGTATTGGTAAGATTGCAAAGAAACTACCTCAAAACTGATTGTCCGTTTGAATAAATTAGCCTATCTTTAACCATTCTTTGCCAGAAACATTTATCCGTTGAATATGAACAAGTTTTATTCGACTTATACAACTACTTTCCTTTTTATTTCTATAGTAGTGATGGCATTCTTTCTTGCGGAAGCGGACTTTCTTGCCATACCGGTCACAGAACACCCCCTGGAAGTTGGATGGACAACCTACACGGGGTTCGCGTATCTGCCTTGCCTGATCATCTTTTTATTTCCTGCCCTGGTGGTTTTATTCTCCTGCGGAGTGGGGTTAGTAGCCTGTCGGATGAATAGATTTTTACCCCTCACTTTAAAAACCTTGGGTATTATTACAGGCACTATCAGCTTTGGGGTCGTGATCAATTACATCTCATCAAAATCTTTGTCAGAAGAATCACTTCCCTTTTTATATTGGACTCTTATCGGTCTGGCCTCCTGTATGTCTGGTCTATTAATAACCTGTTGGATAAATCACTATTCTTATGTAAAAAAGCGCAGGATAGAAGAACCCGGCTTCCGTCCCAATCAACGATTCCCTTATGCCCTGTTTAGGATTAGTTTAGGGTTTGCCGTACTCTGGCTGATGGTAGGAATTATCAGTACTCCTATTACAGTAGAATATGATATGGTGGTTATTTTTTGTAGTATAGTCTATATACTTTACTCTGTAATAATCTGGTCACTGGCTCTATTCATTCACATACGGGACAAATTTGTTAACGCACGGATTTTGCGCAGACTCTTTACCTGTTTGATCATCCTGCCGGGAGCCGGCATTACTCTTCTTATAGGAATATTCATACTAATAGTATTTATAAACTCTGACCCGGAAGATTATGATTACAGGAAGCCTATTGAAGAGTATAAAAGAGAAAAAGAAGAACTGGAGAGAAAAGAAAACGAGGCCCGGGAAGCGGAATATCTCGCTTATAGAGCAGAATATCTTGCCGGTATAGAAGCCGCAAGGGGATCCGTATTATTGGTAGACGAAGACTACCAACCGGATATCCGGGCATTCAGTTTTGACTTTTTATGGACTAATCCGGAAGCTGATATTGATAGTGTGACTTCAGCCATTTCGTATGCACTGGGCTTGCCTGATTATCATCTGACCTACAAACTGGCATATAAAACGGTAGACGATTATCGCCAGGAAGATACTATCATATATAAACACAAAGGTGAAAGTAGTTTTGAAAGATTACACCGGTATCTGATGTGGATCTTTCCGGTAGAGAATATAGCCAGTATCGCGTGTAACTATCTCGACTATTTACCGGCTCTCCTACCGGAAGAAGACTTCCGGGATTCCTCTTTTGAACAAAAGCTCATCCATTATATGGTGGCTTACCAGGAATTATATAACTCACAGGAACATTTTGAAGCGTTCCGGTTAGTATATGAGGTAGTTTCCAGGCCGCTGGAGAGGGAGGATCAATATTCCGGTTACGAAACAAACGCCCTTTATTATGATAAATTTGCTCCCTGCCTGCATCTTATAAATGAATACGATCCGGCAGATGAGTGGGAGAAAAGCAAGTTAACCATAAAGTACTCTTTCTGGGCCAGACGCTATAACGAAGGAACCCACCGGGATCTTTATTACATGATGAAAAGTATCTGGAAATTGTATAATTAATTAACAAATTGAGCTATCTTTAACCGCTTTTTACCAGCAATATTAACCCGTTAAACATGAAAAGGTTTTTTACAACTTATACGATTGCATTTTTCATTCTGTCTGTATGCCTTATCGGTTTTGGGCTCCTGCCCATAGAGAATAGCGAAGATCATCCCATTCGTATTGTGTGGGATCATCAGATCAGCACACTCTTTTTCCCTTTGGCGATTGTTTTCTTTTTTCCGGCATTGGTTGTATTGCTTTCCGGAGGAATCGCTCAGTTAAGCTGTCTGAAAGAGTGTATTTCACGGATCACAGTCAAATATTTACTTACTGACCTGGCAATCATTGCCGGCTGTACTTTTGCCGGCATAGGAATGGGATTTGCTTCTGTCTTCTTTTTTCAAGGAGGGAAAGAACTCCCTGCTATTTACTGGCTATGTACCGGGACCGGCGCTTTTCTGTTTTCCCTTCTGGCTATCCTCTGGAAAAACAATTACCGGAACCTGAAAGCATGTCACACAGAAGATGAGAAATTCCGTCCCAATCATAAATTCAGATATGCCCTGTTCAATACCAGTCTGGAGATCGCTATTCTCTGGATGATGATCGGTTTGCTCAGCACTCCCTTTGCTTACTGGTACGATGAACTGGTGCAAGTCATCACATTTACATTTGCCACGTATGTCTGTTTAATCCTACCGCTTGCTTTGGTGATTTACCTGCGGGACCGGTTTGTCTCCTCCCGTTCTTTGCGTATCCTCCTGATGGGATTCATCCTGTTTTGCACACTTGGGATCATTTTTATTCCTGTCTGGTTTATTTATGATATGGCTTATAAGGGCATAGATTTTACGGAATCGATAGAGGCCTACGAAAGAGAACGGGAAGAAGCGAGGCTGCAAAGAGAAGCAAAAGAACAGGTAAGGACAGAAGCGGCAAAGCCCTATACCGGCCATATCTCCGAAGTTACATTTGTAGATGAAAATTATTATCCGGTTATCCATGAATTCAGTTTTGACTTTTTATGGGAGGATCCGAAAGCAGACCTGGACAGTGTAACGTCAGCCATTACATTTGTCCGGAAAGAAATAGGAGGGTCTTACCTGCTATCCAACCTCAGAAATGCCCATCATATTTATAAATATACGGCGGAAGGCTATCATTTGGAAGAGGATCTGGACTATTATGAGAATGGGAAAGGCAGTATTAGTTTTGCGATGTTGTGCGGATACCTGACACGAACTTTTCCGGTGAAGAATATGGCGAGTATCGCATATAAATACATAGACTATTTACCGACTTTCCTGCCGGAAAGCAGTTTCCGGAATTCCTATTTTGAAAATGCGCTTATTGATTATATGCTGGCCTACGAAGATCTCTATAATTCAGCGGATGATTTTGAAGCATTCCGGCAGGTGTATGACGTCGTGAATAGTCCGCCGGATATAGAGGAGGATGAGGAGGAGTACCATGAAATTAAAGACAAGCTTTATTATGATAAGTTTGCGCCGTATGTACATGCGGAGGACTATACATCCTACTATCTTTCTGATGAATTTATTAAGAGTTATGCCACTAAAATCTATTCCTTCTGGGCGCGGCGTTATAAGGATGGAACTCACCGGGATTGCTATTATATTATGAAACAAATTTACCAGCTTTACAATTAACAAACGACACCGGATATGAAAAAAGATCTTTCTATATACTATTTTTTTACTATTCTTTTTTTAACCGGATGGTATGTCGTCTCTTCCTGTACGGAAACAGAAAAAGAGAACAGTACCGGAGAGAGTAAAACAGCCTATACTGTTCCGGTACACCAGGCAGAGACGGCCTCCCCAAAGGATCCTTTTCTGGTGGAAGAGGATTATGTACCAGGTACCATTGAGTTCAGTTTCGGATTTTTGTGGGATAACCCGGAAGAGGATGCGGACAGCATCCGGTCGGCAATGTTGAAAATGCGTGAACGCTCCTGGTTTGATCATAACTTATTGGGTTATTTTGGTCATTATTATGAGTATATGAATGAGGCTGAATTGGCTTTTGATAAAATAGGCGTTTTCCTCAGCCAATATTATACTTCAGAAGATTTACCTTCTATTTTTGAATCGTATGCAAAATATATTCCGCTTTTCATTCCCAAAAACGTCTATAAAAAGAAGGGATTTGAAAGGGTGCATATTCAATTAATGGCTGCCTATCTGGATTTGCATTCCCGTAATTGTTTTGAGGAAATATATGAGATCTGTGAAAACCGGGAGGATCCGGCAGAAGGGATTTTAAATATCACAAACCCACGACAGTTTGATTGTTTTTATGATACCGGGGAACTCAGGGAAGGAGACGTATTACTTGCCTACTCTTTCTGGGGCAGGCGACACAAACAGGGCATTCACCGGGAACTATATTATATGTTAAAAAGAATTTACGGGATGTACAATTAAAACGTCCGGAATGTATGGCGTTTTGAACCTTTCGGATTATCTTTGTAAGAGTTATCTGGAAAGGTGAAAAATAACCATACATGAACGAAAGTATTCTGAGCGGACTTCTAAACCTGTTTGCAGTCTTTGCGTCTATTGTAAAGCTCAACCCCGAACAGGCATACAAAGCGGTATACTCGTATTTGTCAAGCCACTTCGGAGTCCGCGACCATAAAGAACATATAGAACTCTACACTGCGCTAAGGGACATGTATGATGACTCCCTGATTCCTGTAGACAAAGAAACAGTTGTAAAAAATGTCTGTTCCCAGATGAAAGTCAAACTGACTTCTGAAGAACAGGTCTTATTACTGATCCGGTTTCTTGAATTTGCCTATACCAACAGTAATGAGTTCAAAGAACATATTCATCTGTTTCACACAGTAGCGGAAATCTTTCACATGCCGGAAACCGAATTCAGGGAAGCACTGGTATTTATTACCGGGGGTAATGTGCCTTCTATTCTGACCATCAGCAGTTCAGAGGAGGATGCGACTAACTATGTAAACCATATTTTGCGTCCGGGAATGGAAGGGATCATCCGGATATTGTATCTCCAACGGTTTGATAAGATCATTTTCACCTATCAGGGGCACAGTGCAGTTTATCTGAACGATAACCCGGTAACACCGGATATGTTTTATACCTGGCAGTATAGCAGCGTAATTAAAAGTCCGCTTTTCCTTCCGGTATATTACAGTGACCTGGTTGCTGTCTTTCACCAGGATACGGAAAAAGAGATTGTCCGGCTGTCCGGTAGAGATATTAATTTCTGTTTTCCCAATAGTCCGAACGGGATCCACAATTTTTCCTTTGACCTCCAATCGGGGCAACTGGTAGCGATCATGGGAGGAAGTGGTGTCGGAAAATCGACCTTGCTGGGGATCATGAACGGAAATATCCAACCACAGGAAGGAGCAGTCACCATTAATGGTTTTTCGCTGGAGACACCGGAAGCACGCCGGCTGATCGGATTTGTGCCTCAGGATGATCTGTTAATTGAGGAATTAACGGTTTACCAGAATTTATGGTACACCGCCCGGCTTTGTTTTAACGGGCTTTCAGAGATAGAACTGGAAGAACGGGTAGACCAGGTGTTGAAAGACCTGGACCTATCGGAAATCAAATCGTTGCAGGTCGGGTCACCTTTGAATAAAACCATCAGTGGAGGACAACGGAAAAGACTGAACATTGCCCTGGAACTGATCCGTGAACCGGCTATCCTGTTTCTGGATGAACCGACTTCAGGACTCTCCTCGAGCGACTCGGAAAAAGTGGTTACGCTTCTGAAAGAACAAACTCACCGGGGACGGCTGGTCGTGGTGAATATCCATCAACCCTCCTCAGAAATTTATAAACTGTTTGACCGGTTATGGTTACTGGACAGGGGCGGCTATCCCATCTACGACGGAAACCCGATCGAAGCCATCACCTATTTTAAACAGGCTGCGAAATACACAGATCCGTATACCAGTGTGTGTGATGCCTGTGGAAATGTAAACCCGGAACTGATCCTTAACATCATTGACTCTAAAAAAATTGATGATACGGGTAATCAAACCCAGTTACGGAAATTCACTCCTCAGGAATGGCATGAGAAATACCTGAAAGACCGTCCGGCGTATCACTCCGTACTACAATATCCCCTGCCGGAAAGCCAACAGGAAAAACCTCCCCGCTGGAAACAATTCCTGATCTTTCTGGAACGGAATGTACGTACGAAACTAACCAACAAACAGTATTTGATGATCGCTCTGCTGGAAGCACCTGTTCTGGCAGTGATTGTAGCCATGCTTTCCCGTTATTCGGAAGAGAGCGGCTATACTTTGTGGGCCAATAAGAATTTCATTTCTTATATATTTATGTCGGTCATTGTGGCTACTTTCATTGGAATGACTATCAGCGCGGAAGAAATCATCAAAGACCGTCCGGTCCTGAAACGGGAACGCTTCCTGCGGCTCAGCCGGGGCAGTTATCTCACTTCCAAGATCTTCTTTGTCTTCTGCGTATCCGGTGTGCAAACTCTCCTGTTCATCCTGATAGGGAATAGTATTATAGGAGTGGGAAAAGAGATGTTTCTCACCTGGTGGAATGTACTATGGATAACGGCTTTTGTTGCGAATCTGACCGGATTATGGCTATCCCAGACACTGAATTCGATTGTTTCTATTTATATTACCATCCCACTGTTACTGATCCCGCAGATATTGCTGTGCGGATTGGTCGTACATTTTGATGACCTCAATACCAAAGCGGCAGAAAAGAATGTAGTCCCCCTGATCGGGGATATTATTCCATCCCGTTGGGCATTTGAAGCATTGGTGGTCGAACAATACCGGTCAAACGCCTATAACCAAGCCTATTTCCTGGTAGAACGGGAAAAGTACATGGCACAATATTATGCGAATATACATGCCCCGGAAGTGGAAGGGCTGATCCGGAAATACCAGGAAAATCCGGATAAGAATGAGAAACGGTTGATCGAAAATGAACTAAAAGTTTTAGGGCTGGCGGCACGGATTGAACCGTATGAAAGCGGAAATCCGTATCAGCCGTATCTGGAGAAAGCGACCGAACACTTAAAAACCAGAGCCAATAATTTCACTGCCTATCTGGAGCAACTGCAACGGGAAGACGTGCAGAAAAAAGGAAAAGAGGCCATGCAGGAGCTCAGGAGGAAGAGTCACAATGAGGCGATTGAAGACCTGGTGATCGGAATCGGAAATAACAAATTTTATAAGAGAATTAATAACCGCCTTTATCC
>JAJQES010000016.1 GCA_021201565.1 Tannerellaceae bacterium | reverse complement strand
GAACAAACCTAATAAAAAACGTCCGGGCACGTATGGCGTGGCAATGATATTTTGAAATCTAATCCCTTGGTTTTACTACCTTTTTGCAAATATATTAACAAAATATCTTGCTATTTTTTTGCTAATCATTATCTTTGTCGTTCATAATTTTGCAAACACAAAACACAACATATTTGTATGAGTTATCTGATAAAACCTGCCGGGTATAAAGGAATCCTGAACCTGCAGCAAACAGAACTGGGGATCAAAAAGATCAAAGAATTCTTTCAGCAGAATCTCTCTTCCGAACTCCGGTTGAGAAGAATCACTGCTCCCTTGTTTGTCCTGAAAGGAATGGGCATCAATGATGATCTGAACGGAACGGAACGTGCCGTTACTTTTCCCATAAAGGACCTGGATGATGCCAAAGCTGAGATTGTGCATTCGCTGGCGAAATGGAAACGGTTGACACTGGCTGATTATACTATAGAACCGGGATACGGTATTTATACGGATATGAATGCCATCCGTTCAGACGAAGAGCTGGGGAACCTGCATTCGTTATATGTGGATCAGTGGGATTGGGAACGTGTGATGCTGCCGGAAGAAAGAAACATAGAGTTCCTTAAAGAAATCGTACGCCGTATTTATGCTGCTATGGTACGGACTGAATATATGGTCTATGAAATGTTTCCGGAAATCAAGCCGGCTCTTCCACAGGATATTTGTTTTATTCATTCGGAAGAACTGTTGCAAAGATATCCTACCTTTACCCCTAAACAACGCGAAGATGCTATTGCGAAGGAGTTTGGTGCCGTTTTCATTATAGGGATCGGTTGTAAACTGTCGAATGGGGAACAGCATGACGGACGCGCTCCGGACTATGATGACTGGACGACCCCCGGTGAAAAAGGCCTGTTAGGGTTGAATGGTGATTTACTGGTCTGGAATGATGTGTTGAACCGTTCCCTTGAATTATCTTCTATGGGAATCCGGGTCAATCCGGAAGCATTGGAAAAACAATTACAGGAAACCGGCTCGGAAGACCGTAAAAAATTGTATTTTCACAAACGCTTACTTAACGGAGAGTTGCCTCAGAGTATTGGTGGGGGAATTGGGCAGAGCAGACTGTGTATGTTCTATCTTCGTAAAGCGCATATCGGCGAGATTCAGGCAAGTATCTGGCCGGAAGAGATGCGTAAGGAAGCCAATGTGGCAGGCATGTATTTAATATGATAACAATATGGATGTGAAAATTCAACAAAGCTGGAAAGAACAACTGGCGGACGAGTTCCGGAAAGAGTATTTTTTAAAACTGACTGAATTTGTCCGGGAGGAATACTGTACCCGTACCATTTATCCTCCGGCAGGACTTATTTTTAATGCGTTTGAGCAGTGTCCGTTTGACCAGGTGAAAGTCGTATTATTAGGACAGGACCCTTACCATGAACCGGGACAGGCACATGGATTGTGTTTTTCCGTAAGGGATGGAATCACTTTTCCTCCTTCTTTGTTGAATATTTTTAAAGAGATAGAGGGTGACCTGGGCAAGCCTATGCCTACCAGTGGTGATCTTACCCGCTGGGCCCAACAGGGAGTTTTGTTATTAAACTCGACTCTTACCGTACGGGCTCATCAGGCCGGGTCGCATCAGCATAAAGGATGGGAAGAGTTCACCGATGCGGTGATCCACCGGTTGAATGAGAGCCGTGACCACATTGTCTATATTTTGTGGGGAGCCTATGCCCAGAAAAAAGGGGCGTTTATTAACACGAACCGGAATCTGGTTCTCCGGTCTCCTCATCCGTCTCCGTTATCAGCGCACCGCGGCTTCTTTGGGAATAAGCATTTCAGTAAAGCAAATGATTATTTAATCGCCTGTGGTAAGACACCGGTCGAATGGTAGAATTTCAGTTCTCCAATCTGATGTATGAATCGGACAGAGGGATCTGCTGATCACTACTGATCAGCAGATTTTGATGTATTGATTTTGTTGATTTTCTTCTCTGGAGAGCCTGTGTAAAAACTCCGATAAAAAAGAAATGAAGTTATCAATCAATAGTAACCATTTATTTCTGTTTTTTATTCCTGTAAGGAATATTGCAATAGCCCAGGGTTCAGCGAAGCGCTACCCTGGGTCAGGAACCGCCCACCTACCTCAACCCTGAAACGGGTTGTACTATGCATTGTGTTATCCCGGTGGAACCGTTACAAGGTTCAGGAACTACTCTCCTCTTCACCCAGGGTGTTCGCTTCGCTCGACCCCGGGCTATTTCTTAATCCCCTTGCAGGGATTGTTTCACTTACAAATCGTAACTTTTTCGATTTTACATCTGCGTTTTTACACAGAACTACCAACTACTTTCCACAACGAATCACATATCCCCTCCGTCCAAAGAATAAAAAAATCTCCGTGTCTCTGTGTTCGTTTCTTTGTTTGCGACTTTTTAGTCAGCCGCCATTAAGGAGCCAGTTTCAACACCTTATGCCAATGGGAAGGATAGCGGAACTTCCTGTGCAGCCGGCTGACCAGCCGGTCACGGTCCGGGCGGAGTCCTTTGCCGGGGCGGAAACAGACCGAGACCTTTTCGATATTGCGTTTGGTAAATGTCTCCGGAGAATCCGCCGCACGGCAATGGATCACCGGCCGGAAAGAGCCCAGGCCTTCCAGTTCTACAATCGCACCACTTTCCAGTTCCCCTCTGATAACGTGGGTGAGCTCCCGGAGCATCCGCTCCACATCTACAGGATGGAGCCGTGTCTTTAGAGAGACCTGTCCGGCCAGTTCCACCAGCGAGCATTTGGGCAGCTCACTTAGTACCGCGTACGTCTTCTTTATTCCTTTATCCGGTCCGGAGAGTACCATTCGCTCGACCGTTGTGTAACTAAATTTCATCTTGTTCTGATTTTATTTGATTATTAAACATACCAGCCCACAGTGTTGCTTGCTACGCTCACTCTGCCGTGGGCTGTGATAAGCTGCCCCTAAAAGGGGCGAAAACCAGCCGAACCAACCCCCTTTAGGGGGCACAGGGGGTTAGTCAGGAGGTTACTCCTCGTCTCCCTCCGGGCCCGGTTGTACCAGCACGAACTCTTTCTCGGGCGTGTAAAGTTCATACCGCACATCCCGTATGGACTGAACCAGTTTCGGACCGGCCCGGAACACGACCCGGGCTCCTTTGATGTTTACGGGGGATAACTCCTCTTTCGTCAGGACTCCTTCGGAACGTAGCACCACACGGAGGCTACAAAAGTCACCCAGGCGCAGTGTTGCCCCGTTGGTCAGTTCCACGCGGGAAACCCATAGGAACGCTTTGATAGTGGCCACTACTTCCGCATCCGAGATCTTTGTTGTCCGGGCTACCAGTTCACACACTCGTTCCAGATCACACACATAGGCGGACCGGGCCACAGCGTATACGCGCTCCTGGCCTTTGAATTCACCACCCAGCACTTTTCGCTTTACAGCTCTGTACCTTACAGACATAATTCTAAAAATTTAAAGGGTTATATGCCCACTATTGGACACGCTGCAAACCTACAACAGTCTTTTCTACCGGTTTTGGTAGAAATAACCCTGCATACAAAATCTCAATACATTATCTATAAGATCCTTATCCGGATTTAACCGGCGTGTTATAGAAGCTATTTTATAGGAGAAATAAATAATAGATTACATATTATAATATATTATTTATATCATTCTGTTAGATACTTTATTACGACTTATAATGGATGATTTTTTATCAAAAAAGAGCGTTTTTATTTTTTTTATTCTTTAACCTTTCCAGGCTTTGATCTACTGTCCATCCTCTTCCCCTCTCTTGTTTTTAAGCCGTAGCATTTCGTAGGTGGTGTTGTAGGTAAGGTGGCAGAAGAAGGAACGAAGAAAGGCAAAGAGCATTTGCCGGCGGTTGAATTTCTCTTTGCGGTGAATGGTATCGATCAGTTCTATAAAGTGCATCACAAGGATAGGGTCCTGGACCTCGTAGCGAAGGTCCTCAAGGACGGTGTTTTCAAAGAGATAATCCAGATACTTTTGTGGGTTCCGTTTGATAAGACATCGAAGGAAAGTCTGCTGGCTGCGGCTAAGGGTGGTCCAACCGCAAAGGGAGCTTTGGAACATCCTCCGCTCGTAAAAGAGCTGCTCTTCCTTAGGAAGGCTTTTAAGGCGGTGGTTGTAGTTTCTAACCGAAGGGTACAATTCTACGAAAAACTCCCGCATCATCTGGTTGGCATTTTCTTTACTCTTTGTCTTTTGGTTTCTCCTGGCCGGTTTCTTTTTCATATCTGTATTTCTTTTGACGTTATTTCTTTATTTTCTTAGTTTTTCTATCTATCTGCTGGTTTTTGAGCCTTTAGGCGAACACTCCCTTTTTCTTCTTCCGAGGGTTTAGAAAAGCTCCCCATTTGAGTACGGTCTACTAAGCGCAAGGAGTAGGCCGTCTCGTTGCCACGACAAGGCCATCTCATTAGAAAGAGAAGGCCTACTGGTGGCACTGACAAGGCTTACTGGTTCCAACGAGACGTCGTTCTCGTTTTATAGTCCTTCCCATGGCTTAAAAAAGAGAAGAAAGAAGGGGCAAAAAAGGGCAAAAACAGCCTTTTTTTTCGCTGGTTGCTCTTTTTGTAAGAACTTTCAGGAACTATCCTTTTGAGACCAAAACCTCCGTGTTTGCTATTCCGGATTTTCTTCTCCCGGCTTTGGAGGTTCTCCTTTTGCTATCCAAATGCTTTTCTATTCCTTCCAAAAGCGACAAAGTGAAAAAGGGAAACTCCGTAAGAAGCCCATATTTAAAACCTTTCCCTACAAAGCCCCGGAAAACGGCCGCCACAGGAGACTTAGTTGACAAAAAGACAGAGAAGCCCAAAGCCCCTCCCGGCCTCCCCGAAGGGGAGGAGATAGCAATTTGTCACATTCCCCATGCTGCCCATGCTGGCGCGGAACTCCGCTTCCGTGCCTTAGCGTCAGGACACGGAATCAGAATTCTGCGCCAGCGGTTCTGAATAGAAGCTGCCTCCGGTTACCAGTTAAACTGGGGAACATATCCCGGACCACCGATATCTGTTGAGGGATTCCATTGCCGTACACACCGGGTATTGATATGCAGGTAATATTTCTGAGGACTGCCTACAAGAGCCTGACTTCCGTTTTTACGGTAATAATACATAAAATAATCCTGAACACTCAGATAAGGACCGACCCCATAATTTACCATATTGATGATAGATGTAGAGTGTACAAGATCAGCAGTTTTTTGTGGACCAGGAGATACGACATCATAAATATCACTATATATATTTTGATATATAGAACCATAGACTGCGTAACCTGTCCATGAATCCCATCCAAAATCATCAAAATAATAGTATTCCGAAAGTTCAGTGGATGTATAAAGACTGGAATAGGATCCGTTATTCGGATCTTCTACTGTACTAAAACCAGCCGGACGTTGCAACAAATAGTGCATATATTTTATTTGGTTTACTTCTAATAGGGTAGGTAACATCCAGTTCATTTCACCAAAATCTCTTTCCTGGTAAGCTCCGCATCCCGTAGGTACTTCCAGTTCATAGTTGGAATTGAGGTATTTATCGGCCGCATTGCCAATGACGCGGCCTACTGTATTTTGATCTGTATTCTTAATATCCATTCCATCCGGTTCCCGTATTCCCATGGCCTGATACCAGTTCTTTATAATTCCATTTTCTCCTTTCCAGTGATCGTAATCCTGATGAGCCAGTACCCGGTTGCGGGCGGGGCTGATGCCTAAGCTATATCCCGCCGGTTGTAATGTTTTATAGTCGATAGCCGGCCAATTATATTCCGGCAATACGATATTCCCCTGCCGCTGGCGGATGCTGAATACAGAAGTCCAGACATTTTCCCCTGCCTGATTCTTAGTACCATCCCAATACTGGAACTGGATGGTGCGGTAATCGGGAGTACCCTCATTATTGTAAGGTACATAGACTTTATACGTGCCGGGAGCTCCTGCCGGAATAGGCGGATGGGCCGATTCGATGGCAGCTGTTCCGGTTGTATTGGCAAAACGGATGGGTAGTGCCGGGAAGTTTCCTTCTACTTTGACATCTATATAGGAACCCCATCCGGTAAAGTCTTCCAGCTCCGGATCGGAAGTGGACATCCGGAGCCAGTAGGCCTGCTGATTAGGAGCTAACAGTTGGATCCAGCGGTCTTCCATTTTATTATAATATTCTACTATTAATTGCTTATTGGCGGCCTGCGTAAACCAATAGGCCGGAAGTTCCAGCGTATTGGAACCATTCGTAATGGACACTCCTTCGGTACCGATCACAGCTTCTTCTATTATTTCACCCTGGGACGTGCGCAGGCGGATAGGGATTTCATCAAAATAGCCGTCAATCGTAACGGTATAAGTCTCTCCCCCTGAGGGAGCAACCACTGCATCGGGAGTAACCACTGCCCGGCTGATAAACCAGGGTTGTTGCAGGATCGTGACCGTCATAATAAACCGCCCGGCAAACACATGAAGATAAGCTGTCCGGTCATTGGTATCCGGTATCGGATTGACGGAAATTCCGATCTGGTCAACCGGTGTATTATAAGCCGTACCGGCCGTATGGGAAGAGGTAATGGAAACCCACGACGGTACTGCCGGAGAGGTAGCTTCAGGGTCCGGGTTTGTCGTCAATAGGAATTTCCAGTCCGCACAATTGGTTTCAATCTTTAATTCATCAATTCCCCCCAGTCCGGAGAAGCCCATATCAAGGGTGCTGAGGCTCAGGTAATACTGGTCATCGAAGTTTACATTGGAAAGATTATGGACATTCCATTTCATAATTTCCACTTCGATGTTTTCCGGCAGAGAGTTAAACGCATCCTCTTTGCTACGGTAACCGGGACCCTCTATTTTTGTAACGGATACTTTGTAAAGGTGGTTCCGCAGAACCGGCAGCCAGTGGGTGCTGTTATTTTCCACCGTGGTAAAGTCCATCCGGTAGAAATGGTTCTCCTGCCCTTTGTAAGTTCCTCCTAATACCAGACAGGTGTTTTTCAGGAATCCACTGCGGCTACCTGCAGCCGATTCAAAGGTATAGATATGGCCGGTACTGTATTTATTCCCGGTTATCTCATTATCGGCAGCGGTGTAGGCTAAAGGACCGGGGGTAACTGTTTTCCCGGCAGGAATGGAAGGAGAGGTCACATAGCCGTCTGCTCCCCAGACCATGCCTTCCGAAGGTAAAAGATATCCGTATTGATGATAGTTATACAGGTAAATATGAGTGAGTTTAAAGTTGGCAAATGCTTCGTCCGAAAGGGAGAGGTCAATACGGGCTACCATCCGGGTCATCCGGAAAGCGTTGCTATTAACTAAGTTTGTATTTTCATCAATGGTAATATTCTTTTTCATGCCCCACATCGGGATGGGTTTATAACCGGTAGTCCCATAGGTATAATTTAACTTTCCGGTAGTAGTGACCAACATCGTCTCCTGTACGGAGGCCAGCGTATGGCCATCGGCTTCGGTCACACTCAGGTAATAGGTTTCCACTTCATCACGGGCATTGGCAAGCAATACTAAGTCGTAGTCTCCCCTTTTCAATATCACGGTAAAGGTCTTTTTACTGTCATCACTCACATCGTTGGTAATATCTGTTCCTTCCACCCGGAAAAGGCATTTTTGCGTGGCAGGGTCAAAAGCGAACACATCAATGGTTTCAATCACCAGTTCGCCGTCAAGCGCGTCCGGATCAGATGAAGCACGGGTTCCGTCGTCCGCACGGCTGGCGGGAGCGGAGGTGCCGGGTAGTTCCAGCGATAGTGTAACCGAAGTGTACGGATCTTCTTCCACCTGCGGCTCTTTGAGAAAAGAATCGTCTGTACATCCTAACGCCAGTATAAAAAGGACAACTACGAATTTAGCTAAGTACTTATCCATCTGTTTTATTTCTTTTCCTGTTCTCATCATTAAAATCCTCCTTCTATCGGATCATTTTCCCAGCCGGGGAGTGTGACCTGCACAAATACTCCATCTTCATAGACAAATAGGATAGGGATCTCACAGGCTCCACCATCATATACTGTCAATCCGAACTTTTTCATATATTCTTCTATGCTCACTTCTTTATACAGATTCAGTCCGGTAGCTTCTATACCGGCGATCAATGTATTTTCATTGTCAAAATGAGGCACATAGAACGTTGCCGTTTGCAGCGTTTCTCCATCCAGTTCACCCAAAACAGAAGCCTGCCGGTAAGCCCTTGTTTGTTCGACTAACGGGTTCAGGTGAAAATCATATCCTCCGGGACTGTTCTGTATAAAAGTTTCCGGGAATACTGTTTCCTCCAGCCCTTTTATATAAATACGGATAATATGTCCTGCCGGCATAAAGGAAAGTGTATGTGAATTTTGCTGACCCGGCACGACCTCTACCAGGTACGGTTCGTATGAAAAGGAACGGGTGGTTTTTGCCGGAGCATAATAAAGCAAGTCCTCTATGGCTGCCTCTTCTTCATGTGTATACAGGTAACTTTTCAGGTGCCGGTCGCCTAATGGATTGGAAAAGACTCGTTCTTCCTTTACATTTCCCCATGCCAGAACAAAATAGTCACCGGCGTCTACAGGTATAGTCACTTCCTGCACCCCCTCTTCCCCGCCGGTTGTTACTTTCAGGTATTGATAAAACAGGGTATCCCTGTCAAAAAGTACCACATCTACCTGACGGATATGGTCCTTTAAAATGTCTTGTTGTTCCTCGTTCAGATAGTCAAACCAGAGCGTTAAAGTCGTTTCTTCGGGACAGTCGGTGTAATCTTCCCGCATACAGCCTGTCAAAAGCCATAGCGAACAGATAAAAAGAAAGAATGAAGAGTACATGCAACGTGGGAACAACCCGGTCACTACCGTCTGCTTATATCCGTTTATCCGTTGCATATACTTCTTCATTCTTTTGTTTGTTTAATTAGTTGTTATTCAATTAACCGGTTATCAGAAACCACCTTCAACATATACAGCTTTCCAGGGTAACATTTCAACCTGAACAAATACTTTAAATTCATCATCCGGATCGGTTACTTTCTCTTCCGGAAGATCAGTCAAATCATCAGCAGTAAATGCCAGGTCTTCAATTTTATAAATGTGTCCTGCTTCGAGTGTAGCAAGTTCAGCATTGGCATTCGCAATATCCATATATTTCTGAACGGTCAGGAATGCAATACCATCCCGTGAACCATCTGTAACAGAGCCATTCGGACGATCAATGGTTTCTTTATTAGTAGGAGAATCCCAGTGAGTAACCTTTACATTTGTCAATTTCAATACAATACGCGGAAGTTCATTGGGAGCAGAGAAAATATTATATGCCCACGCATCATTGGTAGGTTCTACCAAACCGTTTACGGCTGTTGTTAAAGGAGATCCCTGGTCAAACAGGATCGTTCTCCAATCCGCTGTGCTGCTACCATCCAGATACTGGCCACCGGCAGTTTCATTGTCATAATTTTCAAAGATTTTACCGAAGTTATGAGGTTCCACACCATTGATCAGGTTACCGTGTACACCCACCTGATAATAGAAGTTATTTATATAGATTCCTTCCAGTTCATAAGATGCCACTACGTAATCTTCCGGATCATTCTGGTCCAATCCGCTATCATCCGGATCCGTGCTTAATGCCATGATTTCAATACGTCCGATCAGCGGATTAACAATTACATTTGCTTCTTTATCATATTCTGTGCTGGAAGACACATACAAAGGTCCGGAACCGTAAAGGGTTGCCTTTTCCACTCCGCCAAAATTATCTACCTGTTCAGTCAGATCTGTGATTTCAGCTAATACAACAGACATGTCAGTAGTCGTACTGGCTGCAGTCGAAAAATCGTGATTCCCTATGATATAAACATCACTGGCTGTGTTTGGAATACCTGTAAAGATAACCCCGGATGTTTTCAATGCGTTGATTGAATATTGAGCCCCACTCTGTCCGACAGTAAATTGCTTTACAATCTGGTTTGAACCATCTACAAAATAGATAATCCCATCCGTGAAAGTGACTCCTGTACCATCCACAATTTCTGCTGCGTCTGCTTTTGTTCCTTCCGATAATTTGAAAAACACATTGCTTTCCCCATTCGGATCCAGGCCACCGGCGGCACCACCCTCTTCTTTGTTACATCCCGTCAGGGCAGCTAATAATACCGCACCTGCAAAAAATAAACTTTTAATTTTCATACTTTAATTAATTAAGTTAGTAAATAAAATATCGCTCGTTACACTCGCTTTAGTAGTTAGTAGCTGGTAGTTGGTAGTTAGTAGTATAATTACCAATTCCTCTGGTCCAGGAAATACACTTGCTCATTCTTCTGGATAGAGGGGATTTGCAATCCCCGCCTGATGAGTATAAGGATTTATAATCCGCTTTCATATACCTTGCCTTCAGTTTAACCGGTATGTATTTGGTTTTCGGATCACAGATCCTTATACTCACTTGTCGGGGATAACATATCCCCTCCGGCCAGTTTTATCGGGGTCCCCTCCGACCAGTGTCCTACTATGAGGAATCGCTCCTCCTGTTTTTTATTTCCTGTTTCATCCTTTCTTTGTTTTTATTCCTTTGTTACTTCTTCTTTCTTGCTTTTTCCCTCTCCACATCCTCTTTTACTTTCTCCCATTCGGAGAGATTGTGCTCCGAAGAGAGGATGCCTTGTTGGTTGGCTTTTTCAAGGTACTCTTTCGCCTTCTCCGGTTCACGGGTAAGCAGATAGTAGGCTCCTACATTATTGGCTGAATAGGGCTCCTCTTTTATCCGTTCAATCAGTGGAGCAGCCCCCTGAATGTCTCCCTTTTGTAGCAGATAAGCCATCAGGTTAATCTGCGTAACCGGCTCATCCGGATACAGAAGGGCACTTAGCTGTAGGATCTCACCCCATTTGCCGGAGTCCTCTCCATAACTTTCAGCCAGCCGGAAGAGCTCGGCCGCAGAGAGATTACCCGGGTTCTCCTCCAATAGGGCCTCGGCTTCCAACGCGGTGTAGTCACGCACGGTGTACTCGATCCGGTAACTTACACGCCTAAGAGAAGGGAAATACTGGTTTAACAGAGTCTGATAGGTTCCACCTAAGGCTTTTAACCTGCCTTCTTTCTGATCGGGGGTAAGGTGGGCGCTGTCAATAATCTCCAGGATACTCTCCCGCCCTGGCAAATCACTCTCTTCGACTTTCTCCCGTAGTCCCTGCCAGTCCTCGGCCGTGGAGGTGACAGAGAGGATGGATTGTGGTAGACTGAAATGGGCCCTGAGGTAATTACTAAGTCCTTCGGCACGCCCCTTGGAGAGACGTTCGTTCAAACTATAGGAGCCTTCGGGTGAAGCGTAGCCATGGATATGAAGACCCAAAAGGGTTACATCCGGATTCTCCCTTACGCTGCGGATGGAGGCCTCAATCTTGGAGAGCTCCTGGGCATTGCGCCTGTAGGAAGGAACAATCTCGGTATTTCCCGGACGGAAATCCAGAAAAGCCACTCCCTGCATCTCACGGATCTTGGCCTCTTCCTCTGGCTCAATATAATTGACCCGGACCTGAGGCCGGTAAGGAGTGAAAACCGCCGGTTCGACTGCGGCTACATCATAGAGGCTAAACCACTGCTCACGGTCGCGGCATGAGGTGAGGATCTGGTGAAAATGAAGTACTCCTTCATCCATCCACAGCTCGTAGGGCACTTTTACTTCATAGTAGAAATGATGTCCTGTGCGAGGATTAGCCACCTCTTTAATCAAATGATCATCCCCCAGCATTTTGGGATCTCCCATCCGGGTGCGTCTTTCGTACTGCTGCTCTTTTTTCTTTCCGTTTATAAGGAGGGAGGGAAGAAAGAGGGAGGCTTCTTCCGATCGTACTTCCGGGCGGATGCGCCAGCTCTGGCAGGAATTAATACTCTGAGAGATGATATAGAGCTTCATAGACAAATGAAGGCTATCTCCTTGCTGGCAGAGAGATAACTCTTCTACGGACAGGGAACCTTCGGGAAGAAGAAAAGCCCCACCCGGCCTCCCCCAAGGGGAGGAGAAAGGAAGCGTAGCCTTTTGGGCAATGGACAATGGACCACCTGCTATCAGCAATTGACAGACCATCAGAACTATTTTTACTCTAAGAAGATATCTCTTCATTTTA
>JAJQES010000434.1 GCA_021201565.1 Tannerellaceae bacterium | reverse complement strand
GTGCGAACAGGCGGCTCATGGAAGTCTGGTAAAAAGTCCCTGTACGGAGGAGAAAAGATGCAGGGATCCGGAAGAGAGGGTCGGCAGCTTTTTAAGGATTAGAGCGTGTTTGTATGAATCTGTTGTAAGAAAGCTGTTAGTTTTTCAACGGCACGGGCCCGGTGACTGATCTTATTTTTAATTTCTGTACCCAGTTCAGCGAATGTCTGGTCATAGCCTTCGGGAATAAAAATAGGATCATATCCAAAACCTTCATTTCCCCGTTTTTCAGTAATGATCTCTCCTTTCACTACCCCTTCAAACAGGTATTCCTGACCATTTAGCAGTAAAGCGATTACCGTACGGAAACAGGCGTTCCGGTTGGTCTTGCCTTCCATTTCCCGGAGGAGTTTCTGCATATTGGCTTCGGCGTTGTGAGCTTCTCCTGCATAACGGGCAGAATAAACTCCCGGCGCATTATTAAGTGCTTCTACTTCCAGACCGGTATCGTCGGCAAAACAATCGAATCCGGATTGTTCTTTGATATAGTATGCTTTTTGTAAAGCATTTCCTTCAAGGGTATCGGCTGTTTCCGGAATATCATCAAAGCAGTTGATATCCGCTAAACTTATTAGTTGAATCCCTTCCGGAACGATGTGACTCACTTCTTCGAGTTTATGTTTGTTGTGGGTGGCAAATACGATTTTCATTTTATATCATGTTTTGATCTGGTCGAAGCCTTCTCCGTAGACACCTCGTACGTTGCTTTGGGAGATGAAGGCCTGGTTGTCGATCTGTTGTACGATGCGGAAGATGGTAATAGATTCGGATTTTTTGGCCAGGAGGACGATTACTTTAACCGGTTCTTTCGAGTAGCCTCCTACGCCATCCAGAATCGTACAGCCCCGGTCGAGATCTTTTAGGATTACATCTACGATTTCCTGGTATTTACGGGAAAAGATCAGGAATTGTACAGATTGCCGGTTCCCGTTTATGACCATATCCAGGACATAATTGCTGATCACCATTTCTACAAAACCGAATACGATCTTTTCTACATTGTGGAAAAGGAGATAGGAGCAGCTGATGATGATAAAGTCACAGACCAGCAAGGCCCGCCCGATGGAGATGGGTTTGTGTTTATTGACTATAGCAGCGATAATATCTGTTCCTCCGGTACTGCCGTTGGAACAGAAAATGAGCCCCAGTCCGAAACCACAAATCGCACCTCCTATGATAATGGACATAAAAGGTTCGTCTGTAAGAATCGGATTCCCTTTTAACAGCCATTCAAACAGGCTGAGAGATAAGGAGAGGCAGATGACACCAAAAATAGTCTTGACAAGGAATTTCAGACCTAATACTTTATAGGCAATCAATAAAAGTACCAGGTTAAATGTGAAATAGGAGAAAGAAACAGGAATAGATGTCGCGAAATAGATCAACGCACATAATCCGCTTAATCCTCCTGTTACTATCTCATTATTTAAAATAAAACCATTAAAGCCAAACCCATATAGCAGAGTACCTACGATTATCATCAGATAATCCTGCATGGAAAAGTAGACTTTATGTAATAGTTTTATTGACATCAGATTACAATATTAACGATCTTTTTAGGAACAACAATGATCTTTTTGGGGGTCTTACCCTGCAGCCATTTTTCCGCACTTTCGTGTGTCAGGGCTGCTTTCTCAGCGTCTTCCCGGGAAATGTCTGCCGGTAATTCTATGCTATACCGTACCTTACCATTGAAGGATACCGCATACGTTACCACAGCTTCTTTCAGGTACTCTTCATTATATAACGGCCAGGGAGCATCGTTTATTGTGTTGTTGTTCCCTAACACGTGCCATAATTCCTCACACAGGTGAGGAGCAAACGGAGCCAATACGACTAACAACTCCTCTAAAACCGCTTTTTTGTGGCATTTCAGGGTGGTTAGTTCGTTGACACAGATCATAAATGCACTGACAGCTGTATTGAAGGAGAAGCTCTCGATATCCAACGTGATCTTTTTAATCAGTTTGTGTAAGGACTTCAGCTCTTCTGTAGTAGGCGTGTCATCTGTTACCTGTAAGGTATCTGTGTTTCCATAGAACAGGGCCACTACTTTTTTCAGAAAACGGTGTACGCCGTCAATACCGTTTGTATCCCAGGGTTTGGATTGTTCCAATGGTCCCAGGAACATTTCGTACAGGCGCAGGGTGTCCGCACCGTATTTTTCTACAATATCGTCCGGGTTCACTACATTGTATTTGGATTTGGACATCTTTTCTACACTCCATCCGCAAATGTATTTCCCGTCTTCCAGAATGAATTCGGCTGATTTATATTCCGGGTTCCAGTTGCGGAAGGCTTCGATATCCAGGATATCGTTGTGTACGATGTTTACATCTACATGTAGCGGATCGGTTTTGTACTGGTCTTTCAGGTTAAGGGAAACAAACGTGTTTGTGTTCTGGATACGATATACAAAGTTGGAGCGTCCCTGGATCATTCCCTGGTTGATCAGTTTTTTGAAAGGTTCTTCTTCGCATACTATTCCCAGGTCAAACAGGAATTTATTCCAGAAACGACTGTATATAAGGTGGCCGGTAGCATGTTCGATTCCTCCCAGATAGAGGTCTACATTCCGCCAGTATTCATCGGCTTCTTTGGATACAATCTCTTTTTCGTTGTTGGGATCCATATAATGGATATAGTAGGCAGACGATCCTGCAAAACCGGGCATGGTGCATAGTTCCAGCGGGAAGATCGTTTGGTTATCGATCCGGCTGTTTTCCACTACTTCACCATGTACGGTATCCCAGGCCCATTTACCGGCACGTCCCAGTGGTGGTTCCCCTGTTTCGGTGGGCAGGAATTTATCTACTTCCGGCAGCTCCAGCGGCAGTTTATCTAATGGTAGCATCTGAGGCAGACCGTCTGCATCATAATAGACCGGAAATGGTTCACCCCAATAACGTTGGCGGCTGAAAATAGCATCCCGTAAGCGATAGTTTATTTTGATTTTCCCTAATCCTTTTTCTTCGATATAAGCTTTTGTTTTTGCAATGGCTTCGGGAACTTCCAGTCCGTTTAATACCAAACCACCTTCTATCCCTTTACCGGGTTGGGGAGAGTTCATCATTTTCCCTTCTTTGGCATCGAAACTTTCTTCGGAAATATCGCATCCTTCGATCAACGGGACGATAGGCAAGTCAAAATGTTTAGCGAAGGCATAGTCACGACTGTCGTGTCCCGGAACAGCCATAATAGCGCCGGTTCCGTAACCCGCCAGTACGTAGTCACTGATCCACACAGGAATGGCTTCATTAGTTAACGGATTGATGGCATACGAACCGGAGAACACACCGGTTACCCTGCGATCGGCAATCCGGTCACGCTCGGTTTTCTTTTTGGTAGCTTCCTGATAGGCTTTCACTTCCTCAGCCTGTCCGGGCGTAGTCAGTTGGGCCACCAGTTCGCTTTCCGGTGCCAGTACCATAAAGGTAACTCCGAAAATCGTATCGGCACGGGTTGTAAATATCGTAAAGGATACATCCGAATCTTTTACCTTAAATTCCATTTCCGCCCCTTCACTACGTCCGATCCAGTTGCGTTGGGTATCTTTCAGGGATTCTGTCCATTCGATGTTTTCCAGTCCGTCTAATAACCGTTGTGCATACGCAGAGGTACGCAGACACCATTGGCGCATCATCTTTTGTTCGACCGGATAACCGCCCCGTTCGGATACGCCGTTAACTACTTCGTCATTAGCCAGTACAGTACCCAGGGCAGAGCACCAGTTAACCATCGTATCCCCCAGATAAGCGATCCGGTAGTTCAACAGGATTTCCTGTTTTTCTTTGTCGCTTTTATTGTTCCATTCGTCTGCGGTGAAAGAGAGTTCTTCGCTACAGGCTACATTTAACCCTTCTGTTCCTACCTGTTCAAAGGCCTTTACCAGGTCTTCAATGGGCATGGCTTTTTTCTCATCGTTGCAATAGAAGCTATTGAACATTTTAATAAATGCCCATTGTGTCCAGCGATAGTAGGAGGATTCACAGGTACGGATCTCGCGGCTCCAGTCATAGGAAAAACCGATTTTATCCATCTGTTCACGGTATCGTTCGATATTTTGCCGGGTAGTAATTTCCGGGTGTTGTCCGGTCTGGATCGCATATTGTTCGGCAGGTAGTCCGTACGCATCGTAGCCCATGGGGTGTAGCACATTAAAACCGTTTAACCGTTTGTACCGGGTATAAATATCAGAGGCGATATATCCCAGGGGGTGTCCTACGTGTAGTCCTGCTCCGGACGGATAAGGAAACATATCCAGCACGTAATATTTAGATTTAGGTTTGCTTTTGTCTTCTGTTACCTTATAAACCTGATGGGCATTCCAGTATGCCTGCCATTTTTTCTCGATCTCACCAAAACGATACTCCATGATAAATTCCTATCTGTTTTTTATTTATTTGCTTGAATTAGTGGGCAAAATTACGAAAAAAAGAGATGGATCGTATATTTATTGGCGGTAAACAGATGTATAATAAAAAAAAGTGAAGATGGAGAAACCCGATCTTCACTTTTGGTTTTTGGAATAGCTGTTTGAAAATAAGAATATGTATTAGAAAAGGTGTTGGTAATGTGTGAAAGATAACCTAAATAAACGTGTTTTCAGATAACCTATTTGATTACAAAAAAACACTATAATTGGTTTTTATGCAATCTTTTTGTTTTGTTATTGGGATAATTTCATGTCAAAATGATAATTTGTTATTTATGAGGTATTAAAAATGTTATTTTTTGTTTTGTTTTCCGAAATAAAAGATAAATGATAAGTAGGTATCTGATTGGGTTTGTATAAAAATCACAGATGCTTATATTTGTATTCTATTGAACGATTAAAAAAATAAGTAACGAATGCGTCAGGCGGAACATACATTATCCGTTATTATTCCTGCTTTTAATGAAGAGGCAACTATTATAGAGTTGCTGGATAAAGTTTTTGCGGTGGTTTTACCAAAGGGAATACAGAAAGAAGTGATTGTAGTGGATGATGCTTCTACGGACCGGACTGTTTCGCTGGTAACTGAGTATATCGAGAAACATTCTTCTTTTCCTCTTTCTTTTTTGCAGCATCCTGTGAATAGAGGGAAGGGAAAAGCAATCCGTACCGGATTGGACAAAACTTCGGGTACCTATGTCGTTATTCAGGATGCCGACCTCGAATGTGACCCGGATGATTTACCGGTTTTGCTCTCTTTTTTATTAGAAAGCGGCAATAAAGTGGTCTATGGATCCAGGTTTATGGGAAAAGGGAATAAACAGTCCTCTCCTCTTTTCTATATAGGGGGTAAACTGGTTACCGGGTGTGCAAATCTTTTATATGGTCAACAGTTAACTGATGAACCCACCTGCTATAAAATGTTTGAGACTGATTTGTTGAAATCTTTCCCTTTGCGTTGTGAAGGGTTTGAGTTTTGTCCTGAGGTAACGGCCCGTATATCCAAAGCAGGTCATATCATACAGGAACTTCCGATCCGCTATTATCCCCGTACTTATGGGGAAGGAAAAAAGATCAAGTGGAAGGATGGAGTCATTGCTATATGGACTTTATTGAAATATCGTTTTATAGATTGAACAATATGAATAGAGTACAGATCCTAAAATGGTTGGTAAAAAATCTGGTGGTTACTTTGGTAATAGGAGGTGCCGTTTGGTTTTGTATGAGTAAAAATGCCGGATACCGGTGGACCTATACTTCTTATTTAAAAAACAATCTGGACTTTATGCGGCATAATCCGAAACTGACCCGGGAACAACGGTATGGAGTCAAGTTGGGAATAAGTTATTCGTATTTGCAATTTATTAAACAGAATACACCTGAGGATGCTGTGATTCTTTATCCGTCTAAAGAAGATTTTTTTCCTCCCGGTCAGGAAAGTCCTTTCCAGGGGGAAGTTTATAATCTGAGTTGGGCTACCCGGTTTCTTTATCCGAGAAAAATAATTTTTCCACATCAAATGCAACAGAATGTATTTACTCCTTATATATCACATATTGCAATTGTGAATGGGAGAGGGTTTGAAAGAATAAATAATTACCAAGGAGACCGGTTTGAGCACGGCGTTCTACCTGTAAAATCATCAAAACGCAATGATGGCCAGTAGTGGGATTGTACTAACGATAGTGACCGGCTTTCTTTTGGCCAACTGTATTTCTGTCCGGTTTACTTTATTGGAAAAAGTAGGGTTATCTTTTTTATGTGGTTTGGCTCTTCAAACTTTTTTGATGTTGTGCCTGGATATGGTCTCTGTTCCTCTGACGGGATTTTCTGTGATTGGTGTTCAGCTTGTGTCTTTGTTGAGTTTCATAGGTGTTTTATATAAAAGGAAAAACCTGAAGCTTCTTTTTTCTGGAATAGAGGAACGGCGGGAAGGATGGAAAGGGATTCACCTGCTTTGGTTGCTGCTGATTATCATGATTCTTGGTGTGGAGGCAATTAATTTTGCTAAATGTATTTATTTCCCTCCTTTTGACCGGGATAGCCTGAGTGCTTTTGAGACATTGGGGTATGTGACTGCACAGGATCATACACTGAAAGGGAATATCCTGTATGATCCGGGATATAATTTAGGAGTGCGTTCGGGCGGAAGCTATATTTCGTATACCCCTATGGTTACGTTGAGCTATACGTATGTATATCTTCTGGGGGCCGTTCATTCAAAGATGGTCAATGCATTTATTTATCTTTTTTTCCTGATTACTTTATATGGAGGAACAAAAAGAGTAACTACCCGTACCGGAGCGGCCGCTATTACTCTTTTTGTTTTGTTGGCTCCCGAAATGATCGCATTTTCTTCTTTGTCAGGTACGAATGTCATCCAGGCAGCTTATGTGGCTCCTGCTGTTTTATATAGCCTGCTATGGTTGAGGGATGGAAAGAAAAAAGATATGTATCTTTCTGCTTTTCTGCTGGCAGCGAATGTGTGGAGCCGTACCGAAGGAATTGTATTTGTCGCTGCTGTGGGAGTAATCGCGCTCTGGTTTGGTTTCAGGCGTGGGAAAATCAAAGAGGTTACCGGATGGGGAGTGACGGCTGTTTTCCCTTTGGTAATATGGCAACTCTTCATGGTTCTCTATCATTTGCAGGGAGAGAGTACGGTTATTGCCAGGTTGTTTTGGGATCCTCAAAAAGCGGAACAAATCGGAGCATCTATTATCGCGCTGATGCAGATCCCGAATTATTACGGCTGGACCTTTTTTGCGATTCCGGTAGGTCTGCTATCGAATCTATGGTATCTGGTGAGAAAAAGGGACAATTTGAATTTGCTGCTTATTATTATCCTATCTTTGTTCTTTTATATGATCATTCTTTATCAGATTGACTATGTCTGGGATTCACTGGAAAATGTACTGGCCTATTCGGCGAAACGTTTTTTATTCTGTTTTGTTCCTTTGGCATGGATCTATCTGTTCAGTAACCGGATTTCTGTAAGAGGGCTGGGAAAACTGGATGATTTTCTGGAATATAAAAAGAAATAAAATGGCAACTATATTATTTGATTCCATCATTTTTGGACCTGTTAACAGCCGGCGGCTGGGTGTGTCACTGGGGGTAAACTTATTACCTCCGGATGGAAAAGTCTGTTCGTTTAATTGTCTCTATTGTGAGTGCGGATTGAACCAGGAGCGCCGTACGCACAGTAAAATGCCGTCACGGGAAGCTGTAAGCGTAGCGCTGGAGAAGAAACTGAAAGAGATGCAACAGGACCATATCATGCCTGATGTAATTACATTTGCCGGCAACGGGGAACCGACGCTTCATCCGGAGTTTCCGGCTATTATTGAGGATACGGTCCGGATTCGGGACCAGTGGTGTCCAGAGGCTCGTATTGCCGTTCTATCAAATGCCACGATGCTGCATAAAGAGGAAGTAGTAGAGGCGTTGAAAAAGGTGGATGATAATATCCTGAAACTCGATTCGGTACTGGACAGCCGTATCCGGCAGTTAGATGTTCCCAACTCTCCGGATTTTACTTTTGAGCGGTTACAGGAACAATTGTGTCGTTTTGACGGAGATCTGATCATTCAGACAATGTTCCTGAAAGGGGAACATGAAGGGGTGTCTGTGGAAAATACTACTAAGGAAGAGATTGAAGGTTGGTTGGAAGCGTTGAAGAAGATCCGTCCCCGCCAGGTCATGATCTATACGATTGACAGGGAGACGCCGGTAAAAGGATTGAAGAAAGTATCCCGGGAAGAGCTGGAGGAGATTGCGAATCTGGCCCGGAAAGAGGGGTTTGAGGTACAGGTCTCGGGTTAACTTTTTTTGTCTAATTCAAAGATTCTCCTATCTTTGCCTCTGGGAATTAATTTTCTAAACGCATTAATCTAAGCCATGAAATGACAACATCCAAAAGACTACTCTCCCTCGATGTGATGCGTGGTATCACCATTGCCGGAATGATTCTGGTAAATGATCCTGGTTCGTGGAAGTATGTATATGCACCTTTAAAACATGTCCACTGGGATGGTTTGACACCTACAGACCTTGTGTTTCCTTTCTTTATGTTTATCATGGGAATTTCCATGTATTTCTCTTTAGGGAAATACCAGTATACACTTACATCTGCCAGTTTGGGAAAGATTCTGAAACGTACGGTGATGATTTTTTTGGTAGGATTGGGGCTGAATTTATTCAGCCATCTCTTTTCGTGTGGATTTGCCCACTTTGAAAATCTCCGTATCCTGGGGGTAATGCAGCGATTGGCGCTGGCATACGGAATAGGCTCTGTTCTGGGGCTGGTGGTGAACCGTCGTTTCCTTTTGCCGCTGGCGTTTCTGATACTTGCGGGATATGGCATTTTACTAAGTGCAACGGATAGTCTGGTTTTATCGGAACAGAATATTGTAGGAGTCATTGACAGGGCCTTATTGGGGGAGACGCATGTGTATATCCAACGTTTGGCGGATGGCACTATTATCCGGCTTGGCCCGGAAGGGGTTTTAAGTACCCTGGGAAGTGTAGGCCGTGTGTTGCTGGGTTTCTATGTGGGTAGAACGATTCTGGAAAATAAAAATGATACGAACCGGATTGTTCAGCAATTGTTTGTGTTTGGCACTCTTCTTCTGTTTGTCGGTTTTCTGTTGAGTTACGGCTGGCCGGTTAACAAGAAATTATGGAGCCCTGCCTTTGTGTTAGTATCCAGTGGATTTGGCTCCCTGTTGCTGGCTCTTTTGATGTGGAATATAGATATTAACTCTCATCAGCGATGGTGCCGCTTTTTTGAAGTATTTGGAATTAATCCATTGTATTTATATGTACAGGCTGCCTTGTTGGCCATTCTATTGGGGAAAACAGGTGTGCAGGCATACGTATATGACCAGTGGCTGGCTCCGGTATTAGGGAACTATCCCGCGTCACTGGCGTGGGCGATCCTGTTTGTCCTGCTTAACTGGTTGCCGGGGTACGTTTTGTATAAGAAGAGGATTTATATTAAACTGTAACCTCCGAAGGGGACATTTAAAAGATGCCCCCTTTGTACATGTTATCAAAATTGGAGTGCCGGCCGTTGAATTTTTGGGCTTCTTCACCTTCCGGATTGAGTTCAACAGCTTTTTTCACATCTTCTAAAGCCCCTTCTTTATCTCCTTTCAGGTTTTTGGCCCGTCCCCGTTCACTGTATGCTTTGGCAAAGGAAGGATCATTTTCTATCGCTTCGTCGAATAGTTCGATGGCTTCGTCCGGTTTGTTTTGTTCGATTTTCAGAGCGCCTAACAATAGAATGGCTTCCTGGTTGAAGGGGTTTAGTTCCAACACTTCGGAAAATTCTCTTTCGGCTGTTTCCAGTTGGTGGAGCGCCTGGTGGATTTTGCCCCGTAACAGGTAATTGGTCTCTTCTTCGGGATTGAGTTCGATGGCTTTTTCAATGTCCGGAAGGGCTTCTTTCATCTGTTGCATCTCCATCAGGATTTCAGCACGCAACAGATAGGCACCGGTAAAATCTTCTTTTAATTCAATGGCCCGGGTCAAGTCAGCAATGGCCCCAAACAGATCTTTTTCATGCTTTTTGGCCTTAGCCCGCAGGAACCATCCTACGGTATTTTCTGCCTCCATTTCAAGGACGTGGTTACAATCGTTGATGGTATCTGTTATATTTTCCAACATGAAAGAGATATTGGCCCGGGTCAATAAAGCGACAGCATGTTCCGGCTCTAACGCTACCATCCGGTTGGCCAGTTCCAATGCTTCTTCTAACTGGTCCTGTTGGCTATAAATTCCAAGTAAATAGTTGAGGGTTTCAAAATCTTCCTGTATGGCCAATGCTTCATGAAAACATTTGGCAGCATACGCTGTTTGACCGATCCGCTGCGCACGGATGCCATCGTATTTTAGTATATCGAAATTTTTTTCTTCCTGTTTAGAAAGTCCATTTTCTTCTTTTCCCCCTGAAGAATTTCCGAAAAGTGATTTAAAGATGTTTACCATAGGATATTAAATTAAAGTGCAAAAGTAAATAATTTATCCGGGCAGGAACAGGAAACGGTCTATTATCTTTTTTTGGCAGAATATTATAATTTGAAATTTTTTAACTCCTTTTTCTTTCAAAAGAAATGTGAATTCCTGAGAATGACGCTGTTTTTTTGCTTTTTTTATCCAAAAACTATTAGGTTGTTAGTTCTAAAAATTATATTTTTGCGTTCGTGTTTAATTTGGCGTAGATTGTTTTAATTTGAATGAAGTTCTAAGCCACTCTTTAATTTAATAATAATGGAAAACTTACAAACAGGACTTTTATTGATGGTAGTTGGTATGACTACTGTATTCATTATTCTTTTATTAGTCATCTATCTGAGCAAAGGCTTAATTGCGTTTGTTAATAAATATGCTCCGGAAGAGATCGTGCAGAAGAAATCCGTACAAACCTTTGCACAGGCGGTTGAAGCTGTTCCGGCTGCAACTACTGCCGCGATTGTTTCTGCGGTAAGTATAGTGACCGGTGGTAAAGGAAAGGTGACAAAGATTGAAAAATTATAATCAAACAATACTATAAAAATATCATGAAAAGAGAAATCAAATTCAGTTTGGTCTTCCGGGATATGTGGCAGTCTGCCGGTAAATATGTTCCGCGTGTAGACCAGCTAACACAAGTTGCTCCCGCTATTATAGAAATGGGGTGTTTTGACCGGGTAGAAACAAATGGCGGCGGCTTTGAACAGGTTAATTTATTATTTGGCGAAAATCCGAATACAGCCGTACGTGAATGGACGAAACCATTCCAGGAAGCAGGAATCCAGACCCACATGCTTGACCGTGCCCTGAATGGGTTGCGCATGAGTCCTGTCCCCGATGATGTGCGTCAGCTTTTCTATAAAGTGAAGAAAGCACAGGGTACGGATATTGCCCGTACGTTCTGCGGACTGAATGATGTACGCAATCTTGCTCCTTCTATTAAATATGCGAAAGCGGCCGGAATGATCTCTCAATGTGCATTGAGTATTACGCATTCCCCAATCCATACGGTAGAATATTATACCAATATGGCTTACGAACTGATTGAACTGGGTGCGGATGAAATCTGTATCAAAGATATGGCGGGGATCGGCCGTCCCTGGTCCCTGGGTCAGATTGTGAAGAATATCAAGACTAAATACCCGGAAATTCCGGTACAATACCATAGCCATGCCGGTCCTGGTTTCAGTGTCGCTTCTATTCTGGAAGTGTGTGATGCCGGATGCGACTATATTGACGTAGGCATGGAACCGTTGTCATGGGGGACCGGTCATGCGGATATCCTGACTGTACAGGCCATGTTGAAGGATGCCGGTTATCAGGTAAAAGAGATCAACATGGAGGCCTATATGAAGGTTAGAAGCATGGTGCAGGAATTTATGGATGATTTCTTAGGTCTCTATATAAGTCCGAAGAACCGTTTGATGAATTCTCTGTTGATCGGACCGGGTCTGCCGGGGGGTATGATGGGTAGTTTAATGGCAGACCTTGAAAAGAACCTGGAAACGATTAATAAAAGCAAAACTAAAAATAATCAGCCTCTGATGACACAGGACCAGTTACTGATCAAACTGTTTGATGAAGTAGCGTACGTATGGCCACGTGTAGGTTATCCTCCATTGGTAACACCTTTCAGCCAGTATGTGAAAAACCTGG
>JAJQES010000475.1 GCA_021201565.1 Tannerellaceae bacterium | reverse complement strand
GTTTGTAAGACGTTTCAAGCAAAACATTCCTTTTCCATCCTGGTATGAGCGAACATAAAGAACTGGTAATACAACTCAAAAAAGGCTCCAATAAAGCATTCAATCTGTTATATGAAGAATATTTCGATCTTCTGTACGGATTTGTTTTTTCGCTCACAAAGACCCATGAAAAAACAAAAGAGATTGTCCAGGAAACCTTTATCAAAGTATGGATATACCGGCAACAACTGGATCCGGATCTTTCTTTTAAAGCGTGGTTATACCGCATCGCCCGCAACCAGGTACTGGACCAGGTAAAAAAGCAATTCCGGGAGCCCACTTTTGAGGAATATCTGCAACTGACCGGAGAAGAAGCAACTATAGATGCACAGGAAACCGACTTCGATTACGATGCGTTCCGGGACTCCCTGGAAAACGCTAAACAAAAACTATCCCCCCGCCAACTGGAAGTATTCAAACTGTGTAAAGAAGAAGGATTAAGCGTAGCAGAAACTTCTCAACAATTAAACGTATCCGAACAGGTAATTTACAACTACCTTTCCCAGGCATTGAAGATTTTACGCAAAGAAATGGCCAATCATCGTTTTTTGTTTACGTTGTTTTTTCTGTAAAAAGTATCCAATTGCCCCGGCATGTTACAAAACATAATCCGTGATTGATTAGATTTTTTATATCTGGTCGTATTACTTACAAATAAACGCAACGCTATATGCAACAATCCCAAAACATACAAGAGCTGATTCTAAAACTCATACATAACACCCTTACACCTGCTGAGATTCAACAGTTAACACACCAAATGCAGGAGATTGATGATTGGAGCCTGGATGAGTGTTTGCAAACGATATGGGAAGAAGAAACCTTTCCGGTAAAGAGAAATAAGAAAAACTACCAGGAAATACGTGCTTATCTGAATACGTTACGCATACCGGAACGAAAAAAGCAATTAGCTTTAAAGGTCTGGAGAACAGTAGCAGCCATTTTGATTCCGGCCCTCCTCCTGCTTTCTATTCATTTCTACCGCCAACAACACACCCTATTACAAAATCTGCAAACAGCGTATTATCATGTACATGCGGATAAAGGCGAAAATATAACCGTGCGATTACCCGATGGTACAAACGTTTACCTAAATGCACTGTCCCATCTGAGTTATCCGGCCTCCTTCTCCCGGAGCGAACGAAGAGTTACCCTATCCGGAGAAGCTTATTTTGAAGTGGCACCCGATCCTGAAAAACCATTCCGGGTATTTACTGAAGATGCAACCATTGAAGTACTTGGTACCACTTTTAATCTGTATAATCATCCGCAGGATCAATGGATAGAAGTATCTCTTATTTCAGGAAAAGTAAAAGTAGAATCTACAGGTGTTAAAAAACACACAGCCATTTTGCTTCCTAATCAAAAAGTCCGTTACAACCGGCAAACCGGAGACTGGGATGTTACAAAGACCGATTTACGCTTTGAAACAGCCTGGCGCAGGGGAGACCTGCTCTTCCGCTCCAAAAACTTTACAGAGATAGTCAGCGAACTGGAACGGTTCTATGGAGTCAACATCCATCTTGAGGGCAACATCCCCAATAACACATTCAACGCCAGTTATCAGGAAGAGAACATACTACCGGTTTTGGAAAATCTACAGTTGCATTATAAATTCTCTTACCGGAAGAGCGGAAAAGAGATATACATCCATTTTATTAACCTTTAAAAGAACACCTGTATGAACAACACCTCATAAAAGAAAAACCGGAGAATGTGGAAGATTCTCCGGTCATCAAAGGTCAATTTCTATTTAACAGCCTGACAAGCTGAAAAACATTAGGTAAATCAACCCTTTAATTTACTATTTTATGGAAAATTCGTCGATATTAACGCCGAAAGTGTACAAAATTACATCTTTCTGTTTCAAATGCACCTTTTTACTGTTGTTTTTTTGGTCCCTCCCTATCACCTTACGGGCACAAACCAATGCTGTGACATTAGCTATACAAAATGCTTCCCTAAAGGAGATACTTACACAGATCGAAACTAAATCCGACATCCGTTTTTCCTATACGGATGATGTAGTGGAACCAAAGAAAGGAATAACCTTCTCTGCACAAAATGAAGAGATCGAGATCCTTCTGAAACGCCTTTTAACGCCTCTTGATCTGGCATACACCCGGACCGGTAATACAATCGGCATTATCCGGAAAATCCAACCCTCCATTCAGACTAAGCAAATTAGCGGAACCATTCAGGATGAATATGGAGAACCCATCATCGGAGCCAACGTGGTGGAAAAAGGGACGCAAAACGGCACGATTACCAATCTGGATGGAGAATTTACTCTTGAGGTTAGTGAGAATGCAATCCTCCGGGTATCTTATGTGGGTTATCAGGATCAGGAGATCAGAGTAGCCGGCAAAAATAAGATTACGGTTCAATTGGCAGACAATATGCAGGCCCTGGACGATGTGATTGTAATCGGATACGGTACAGTCAAAAAATCCAACCTGACCGGAGCAGTAGCTTCAGTAAAAATGGAAGAGATCCCACAGGTAGGAACCACCAGTGTAACCGACCTGTTGGTAGGCCGTATCCCCGGACTCTCTATTCGCCAAAGCTCTGCCGCACCCGGTGGAGATTATACCATGCGCATCCGTGGAGCCGCCTCCATCAATGCCGGAAATAGTCCGTTATATGTAGTAGATGGTTTTCCGGGAGGAGATATTAATGCTATTCATCCCAGTGATATAGAATCAATTGAAGTATTGAAAGATGCCAGTGCAACAGCCATCTACGGAGCCCGTGCTGCAAATGGTGTAATCCTCGTCAACACGAAAAAAGGGAAAAAAGGAGCACTGAATATTAATTTCCGCACCAATGCATCCATCCAGAAAATTTCTAAACCGTATGAAATGGTAGGTGCCCGGGAATATATGGAATTATCCAATGAGTTTTTCTATGATCAATGGTTATACCAAAACAGTATCGCCCCCTACGGAAATACGTTACCCGGTTCGCTGGATCCCTCCAATACCCCTAAAATTGCTTTTTCCCCTGACCAGATAGCCTCTGCCCGGAATGTCACAGACTGGTTTGATGAAATCACCCGTTTGGGTATCATTAACGAAGAAAGTCTTTCTATAAGTGGCGGAGCCGAAAACGTACGCTATTTGTTTTCACTCAATCACTTCGGACAGAAGGGAGTGATCCTGGCCAGCGGATTGGAAAAGTTTACCGGACGGGTAAATCTTGAAATTGATATGGCCAAATGGTTAACCACCGGCATTTCGGCCTCCATCAGTCAGACGGAAAATGATAAGGTTCAACAGGCAGCAAGTCCTACTGCTATTGGAATGATACGGGATGCGATGATGTATCCTCAGTATTTACCGGTCTATGATGAAGAGGGTAACTTTACGATCAATCCTGACCACGCCACTGTTGCGAATCCGGTTTCCTGGAAAGATGTAGAGAACAAAACTTCTTCCTATCGTTCATTAATTAATAATTTCTGGAACATCCGTTTCACTCCGGAAGTAGATTTCCGGTTGAACTGGGGAGTAGATTCCCGGTTTGCCCGTGAAACCGGCTTCTATCCCAAAACACACCTTTCCGGTAAAACATTGAATACATCCGCAAGCATTAAAGAAAACCGTATCAACAATTATTTATTAGACGCCACATTAACATATAGCAAACAGTTATTTAGTAATCATCAGCTAAAAGCAATGGCCGGCTATGCCTACCAGAAATTTAATACGGAGACAGTAACAGCTTCCAACTCTGATTTTCTCACGGATGTCTTTGGTGTACACAATCTGGCAGGAGGAGGTGACCTGACCAAATCGGTAGAAAGTTCCAAAAAGATTACTAAATATCTCTCCTATTTCGGGCGTATCAATTATGACATTGCCGACAAATACCTGTTTACATTCACCATACGGGCCGATGGCAGCGACCGCTTCGGGGCCAATAACCGGTTCGGGATTTTCCCTTCCGGCGCTTTCGCCTGGCGGGTTTCCGAAGAAGAATTCATGAAACCCATAGATGTTCTTTCCAACCTTAAACTACGGTTAAGCGTAGGCCAAACCGGTAATGCTGAGATCTCGGAAAACACGTATGGATTTTATGCCACAGGAGCCGATTACATCTGGAATAATATGCTGGTAAGTGGTGTATCCGAAAACCAGTTACCCAACCCTAACCTGAAATGGGAAACCACTACGGAATACAATATCGGACTGGACTGGGGATTTTTTAATAACCGCCTGAGTGGTACGTTTGAATATTACCATAAAGTAATCTCTGATCTGTTGGACAACCGCCCGGTAGGCAGTTATTACCCGGTAAACAAAGTAGCTGATAACATCGGTAAAACCCAAAGTAAAGGTTTCGAGATACAGATCAACAGTGTCAATATCCGGAACAGAACTTTTGAATGGTCTACCAATCTGAACCTATATCAATACAAAGACCGGTGGAAAGAACGTAATCCATACTCGATCCTTTCCGACTATATGGAGATCCATGCCCCGTTACATGTAAAATACGGCTACCTGAGCGACGGACTCATTCAGGCAGGCGAAACAGTTCCTCACATGCCGGATGCTCCTGCGGGAAGTATCAAAGTAAAAGACATCAACGGCTACCTGAGGGATGCAAACGGAGATTATATTCTTGATGCTGATGGCAAACGGCAATTCTCCGGCGAACCTGATGGAGTGATTGACGATGCAGATATGGTGATCATTCATAAACAAGCTCCGGACCTCATTTTCGGATTAGGGAACAATTTCCGTTATAAGAATTTCGACCTTAGCTTCTTCTTCTATGGAGAGGTCGGACGCCAGGTGGACAATGTTACACGGATGGATTTCCTGCGTTCGGACCGGTTCCGGTATAGCGATAACGTACCCGTTGATACCTACAAGCGTTGGAGCGCCGCTAACCCGGAAGGAATTTATCCGTCCGGACACTATACCAAATATGAGAATAATACGGATTTCTGGATTGAGAAAGCTGATTTCATCCGGTTGAGAAACCTGACCTTTGGGTATACACTTCCCCGGATAGAAAAACTGGGCTTCCTGAAAAACGCACGTTTCTATATAGACATGCAAAATCTTTTTGTGATCACAAATTATACAGGTTCCGACCCGGAAACAGATAGCTTCTCTGCCTATCCGAATCAGCGGACCTTTTCGTTAGGTATTGAATTATCATTTTAAATAACAAATAAGATGAAAAAGATATATATTTTATGTACACTCATCTCCTTAGGATCATTAACAGCCTGTTTTGATCTTGAATATGAGAATTTCAGTAAAATCAGTTCCGAAAACTTCCCCCAAAGTGAATCGGATTTAGATGCCGCCATAGTGGGTGTGTACCATTCGTTGGGAAAAAGTTTTATTATGAGAGGAATGGATAATGCCGGTATTGTATTTACCACCCTGACAACAGATGAGATGAATACCAGCTGGGGACATATTTGGGAACAAACCGAACGTTTTCAATGGTCGGCCAATGACGCAAATTCCAATAAAATATATCCGGTGTATCAACAGGGAATCACCAAAGCTACCCGTATTATAGATGCTTTTGAAAAATCCTCCGTAGAGGATAGTAAAAAGGAAAAGAGTATTGCCGAACTCCGTGCCTTACGGGTACTATATGCCAATTACCTATATAGTATGTACGGCCCGGTTCCCATTGTCAAAGATGCAGAGATAGCGAACGATGTATATACCGAATGGAAGCCTCAGCGTCCGGCGAAAGAGGAATATTATTCCTTTATGGTCAATGAATTGACAGAAGTTTATCCGTTACTGTCAAAAGAGGTAAGCAGCGACAATTACGGTAGGTTTACACAGGGAGCAGCCCTCACTTTGTTGATGAAAATTTATCTGAATGATAAAAAATGGGAGAAAGCAGCAGAAACAGCTCAAAAAGTCATAGACCTGAAAGTGTATGATCTGATGCCAACCTACGAATCTATTTTTCATATTGATAATGAAAACAAAGACAATGTAGAAGTCATTTTCCCGATTCAACGGATCACGTCCAATATCGACTTTTCCTGGACCTGGTTTGCCTGCGTTCTGCCTGCCACCCCTTTGTATAAACCGGAAGGTGCCTCCATAGAAATATGGGGAGGGTTAAAAATGCCCTGGGCTTTTTATGATAAATACGAAGCCGGAGATGCCAGACTGAATACGATTGTCCGTTATTATATAGATACAGAGGGAGAATGGGTGGATTACCGGGAAATTGATCACCCGAAGGCAACCGGGGCAGCTCCCATGAAATACTCCGAAGATCCAAATCAACGTGGATCCTACCAGGGGAATGACTTCATTGTCTTCCGGTATGCAGACGTTTTACTCTCACGGGCAGAAGCGCTCAATGAGATAAACGGTCCTACTGTTGAAGCTGTGGAGCTGATCAACAAAGTCAGAAGACGCGCCCACGTAGATGAGATCCGGGCAACCGATTTTACAAAAGACTCGTTAAGAGACTTTATCTTAGATGAACGGGGACGTGAACTTTATTGTGAAGGCCACCGCCGGGATGACCTGATCCGTCATGGAAAATACATAGAGAAAGTCCGTGAAAAAGGTTTCACAGCACATGACTACCATGTATTATTTCCTATTCCACAGGATGTTATGAATGAGAACTCCAATCTGAATCAGAATACAGGCTATTAATAAACAAAACTGTCCGGATAGGAATGAAACAAAATTCAGTATCTTTCCGGACAGTTGAAAATATAAACCAGAATGAAGCTGCTAATAAAAATACTCTTACCGGCACTTTTCCCCTTTTCTTTATGGGCTACAGATATTCATTATCCCTTAATTAAAGAAAAGCAGCCCGCTTCTATTTACTACGAAGGCAGATCATCCGTAGTAAATAAAGCCATCCAACTCTTTACAGAAGATGCCGGATTAGTCTGTGGAACACCAGCCGGCAGAACGACTTCTTTTACTTCCCGTACCATTGTTATAGGGATCACCGGACAGGAAGAAGCATTTGATACCCTGTTAGCCAAACATGGAATAGATGGAAAAGAAATCGCCGGAAAATGGGAAGCCTTCCAATGGAAACAAATCACGACCCCGGAAAGTGACCTGTTGTTTGTCATAGGAAGCGATCCACGGGGTACCGCTTATGGTGTGCTGGAATTAAGCCGGCAGATAGGCGTCTCCCCCTGGATATGGTGGGCAGATGTAATCCCTCCACAACAAAATGAAATGACCATTACCGGAACAGATATCCCTCACGAACCCTCTGTTAAATACCGCGGTATTTTTCTGAATGATGAGGACTGGGCATTGATGCCGTGGAGTTCACGCACTTTTGAACCTACTCCGCAGAAAGGCCGGATAGGACCTAAAACATACGGCAAAATATGCGAATTACTTTTGCGTCTCCGGGCCAATACCCTTTGGCCGGCTATGCACGAATGTACCATTCCGTTTTATTTTGTAGACGGTAACAAAGAGATAGCTGACGAATATGGCATTGTATTGGGCACTTCCCACTGTGAACCCCTGATGCGTAATAGTGCTGGAGAATGGAACAACAAAGAACGCGGAATCTATAACTTTCTCACCAACCGGGAAGGCGTCATCAATTACTGGACAGAACGGCTGGATGAAGTAAAAGAGACAGAAAACATATTCACCGTAGGTATGCGGGGAGTCCATGACGGACGCATGCAAGGTGTCTCCTCTCTGGATGAAGAGACTGCGGCACTACAACAGATATTAAAAGTCCAACGGGAACTATTATCTACACACAGAGAACAACCGGCAAACCGGATACCACAGGCCTTTATTCCCTATAAAGAGGTATTAAAAGCCTATGACAACGGTCTAAACGTTCCGGAAGACATCACGCTTGTCTGGTGCGATGATAACCACGGCTACATCAACCGCCTCAGTACCCCTCAGGAACAAAAAAGAGAGGGAGGGGCAGGCGTATATTACCATATCTCTTACTGGGGAAAACCACATGACTATCTTTGGTTAGCCTCAACCCAACCCGGACTCATCTATACAGAAATGAAACGGGCATGGGACTATGGAGCCCGTCAACTCTGGGTTTTAAATGTAGGAGACATCAAACCGGGTGAATACCTTACAGAGTTCTTCTTAGATATGGCATGGAATATAGAAAGTATTCAACCGGAAACCATTTACACACACCGGAAAAACTGGCTGGCCTGCCTATTCGGAACAAAACTGGCTGCCAATATCTGCCATATTATGCAAGAGTATGACCGATTGGCAGCCCAACGCAGACCGGAACATCTGGGATGGAACCGGGTGGAGAATTATTCCCCCGGAAACAGAAACGGATTAAGCCCCGTAACAGATACAGAATTTAATCCGTTTGCTTTTGGAGACGAAATAGAAACACGGTTGAAAAGATATGAGGCCCTAACTACTCTTTCCAAAGAACTATATAAACAAGTCAATCCGGAAAACCAGGCCGCCTATTTTCAATTAATCCATTATCCGGTCCTGGCATCCGCTGCTATGAACCGGAAATTACTATACGCACAGAAAGCCCGCCTGTATGCCCGCCACCGTCTTCCTGTGGCTAACGAATACAGCCGGTGGGCGCGGGAAGGATATTATGAAATAGCCTCTTTAGACTATCATTACAATAAGGACATGCTAAACGGGAAATGGGACGGCATGATGGATATGAAACCACGGGATTTACCTGTCTTTCAGGAACCGCCTCTGCCGGAACCTGTATCCTTACAGGAAAGTTCCTCGATTTACTGGTGGTTGGAAAATGATTCTGTTCCCCGTAATCATAAAGAGATCCGGTTACCCGGAAACATACAACCCGGACGGAAAGGGTATTTCCTATCCCTTTTCTCCACCGGTTCCGGAACACTCACCTGGGAAGTCCAAAACATACCGCAAGAAATTGAAATAAAAGAAATCCCAACCGGATTACAATATGAAAAACGAATAGAAATTCACGCCGCTTCTTCTGCAAAAGAATCAAACGAATCATTTGTAATAGATTTAATAATAAATGGTGAACCTTATCAAATCACAGGACAAACAGAGTCAAAGAAAACAAATATCTCATCTGAATATAACCACTTTATAGCCTTGAATGCCACAGACGCAACTTACATTCCAGCCTCTTCACAAAAAACAGAAGGGTTGGGACACAGTGGAGAAGTAGTTAGTATCCGGCCGGTGAAAAAGATCACTCCTAAAACGCCCGCTCTGGAATTTGAAGTTGAGACAAGTAGTCAGGGAGAATGTCTCTTAAAGATCGGAACCATTCCCCGGCACCCGGCAAACGGAGGAGAAATCAGGCTGGCCGTAGTAATTGATCAACAACCGGCCTATATCGTCTCTTTACAGGCAGAGTTTTTAACCTCCGCATGGTCCGGGAACGTACTCAGAAACCAGACTCTTACACTCCTGCCCTGCGAACTTAAACATCCAGGAAAGCACACTATACGTCTGTATGCATTGGATGAAGAGATACTGGTTGACCAACTCATGATAGACTTCAACAAACAACGCACCCATTATGTAATCCCTACTCATATCTACTAATAAAAGTGCAAGAGATATCTTACAAAAAAAGGGGAGTGAATACTCACTCCCCTTTCTATATCTCATCCGGTCAATCGTATTATTCGATCTCTCCGGCTGTTGTTTTTACTTCTGTAGTGATCTGTTGTTCCTCTGAATTAAATCCGACGATAATGGTATCACCTTCCATAACAGAAGCACGGATAATCAATTCTGCCATTTCGTCTTCCAGATATTTCTGGATCGCCCGTTTCAGCGGACGTGCACCAAACTGTACATCATATCCCTTGCTTGCGATAAAGTCTTTCGCTTCGTCTGTCAGGATCAGTTTATAACCCAAACCTGCCACACGTTTATAAAGACCTTCCAGTTCAATATCAATAATCTGATGGATTGCATCTTTATCCAACTGGTCAAACATGATGATGTCATCAATACGGTTCAGGAATTCCGGCGCGAACGCTTTATTCAACGCTTTCTGGATCACACCCCGTGAGAAATCCTTATCTGCTTCGGTTTCTGCCTTGGTATTGAACCCTACACCACGGCCAAAATCTTTCAGCTGGCGGGTACCAATATTTGAAGTCAGGATCAGAATGGTATTCTTAAAGTCAATCCGGCGTCCCAAACTATCTGTCAGGCGTCCTTCATCCAATACCTGCAACAACAGGTTGAATACATCCGGGTGAGCTTTCTCGATCTCATCCAATAATACCACAGAATACGGTTTACGGCGTACTTTTTCCGTCAACTGTCCACCTTCTTCATATCCGACATATCCCGGAGGCGCTCCGATCAGACGGGACACCGCAAATTTCTCCAGATACTCACTCATATCAATCCGGATCAACGAATCGGCAGAGTCAAACAAATATTCGGCCAGCATCTTCGCCAGGTGCGTCTTACCTACCCCCGTCGGGCCTAAGAACATAAACGTTCCGATTGGTTTATTGGGATCTTTCAATCCCACACGGTTACGTTGAATCGCTTTCACAACTTTCTGTACCGCTTCATCCTGGCCAACCACCTTACTTTTCAGTACATCTGTCATTTCCAGTAGCTTCAGGTTTTCTGCCTTTGCTATACGTTGTACAGGTACACCTGACATCATGGCTACTACTTCCGCCACTTTTTCCTCATCTACTGTTTCACGATGTTCCTGTAATTCCTGTTCCCATTTCGCTTTAGCAGCTTCCAGTTGCAACAGGAATTGACGCTCTTTATCCCGGAAGCTGGCTGCCAGTTCAAAGTTCTGGGATTTAACCGCTGCCAGTTTTTCCGTTTTGGTATCTTCTATCTGTGCTTCCAGTTCTTCTATACTCTTCGGAACAATAATGTTAGAAATATGGACACGTGAACCTGCCTCATCCAAGGCATCAATAGCCTTGTCCGGGAAATTCCGGTCACTGATATAACGTTCCGTCAAGTTGACACATGCCTGCAATGATTCATCCGTATAAAGGACATTATGGTGTTCTTCATACCGTTCTTTTACATTTTGAAGGATCTGCAATGTTTCCTCTGCAGTTGTAGGATCAACAATTACTTTCTGGAAACGACGCTCCAGGGCTCCGTCCTTTTCAATATTTTTACGATATTCATCCAGTGTAGTCGCCCCAATACATTGTATTTCACCTCTTGCCAGAGCCGGTTTCAACATATTGGCCGCATCCATAGACCCGGAAGCTGATCCGGCACCTACAATGGTATGGATTTCATCAATAAACAGGATAATATTCGGATTCTTTGATAACTCATTGAGTATGGCTTTAATACGCTCCTCAAACTGGCCGCGGTATTTCGTTCCCGCTACAATAGAGGCCATATCCAGACTGATCACCCGTTTATCAAACAGAATCCGTGATACTTTGCGCTGTACAATCCGCAGGGCGAGGCCTTCTACAATGGCAGATTTACCTACACCCGGTTCACCGATCAGCACAGGATTATTCTTTTTCCGGCGGCTCAGGATCTGTGCCAGACGTTCAATCTCTTTTTCACGTCCTACGATCGGATCCAGCCGGTTTTCAGCTGCCGCCCGGGTCATATCCGTGCCAAAATTGTCCAGTACAGGCGTATCATTGGGTGATTTTGGTTGTCCGGAAGTACTTCCGGCTGAACGGGATTCCTTCCGGGAAGAAAAGCCCTCCTCCTCATCTTCATCTTCGTCATCCGTAAAACCGTCAGTTATTTCATCAAATTCAGTAATTTCATGTACCTGTTGACTGTTTTCTTCTGCGAGTTTGTTATATACGGCACGGTAACTGATGCCGGCATCACCCAACACTTTAGCTGCCACATTGAATTCTTCTTTCAAAATAGCCAGCAAGAGGTGCTCAGTACCAGTCACTTCACTCTTAAACAGACGCGCCTCCAATACACTCATACGTAACACCCGTTCAGTCGTTTTGCTGATCGCAATATTTTCCTGCAACGTATCGTCACTTTCAAATGTATTTTTGATATCTTGTTCAATATTTGATTTGATCTCCAGTATATCAGCGTTTAGGTTTTGCAGTATTTGCATTGCCTTTCCATCTCCGGTACGTATAATTCCCAGCATTAAGTGTTCCGGTCCGATATAACTATTTTGA
>JAJQES010000115.1 GCA_021201565.1 Tannerellaceae bacterium | reverse complement strand
TTTAGTAAAAACAGGCCATATATTTATCTTTGTTATTTATAAAACAAGAAAAAGTATGGAACAGGATTACCCGGTTAAAATATACCAACTAAAAAAGAAAACCAGATGGAATCAAAACAAAAACAGGTAGTGACCCGGATGAATATAGTGATGGATTGTGCAGATGCCGGAGCCCTCGCAACCCGGACAACAAGGCCAAATGCTACACCTCGATTTCTATGTGGACAATCTGGAAGAAGCCGTCCGGCAGGCGATGAGCTACGGTGCCACACTTGCCGGAACTCAATATTTCAAAACCTCCCGGACGATGTTCGACCCGGCAGGACATCCCTTCTGTCTGGATACGGATGAACCGGAAGAATAAATTGGCTGCTAATTTGCTTTAAATATATAAGTATGTGAATTTCTTATGTTATATTTGTAAATAGTAATATTCAATAATATGACTACAATCATTATAGAAGAGAATAGCCCACAGGCGAAACAATTGCTCGAGTATCTTAAGACATTGCCTTACGCTACGGTCATTGAAGATAAGAAAAAAAGTTTTTCCGAAGCTGCCAGGGAATGTAATGCGGTATCCGTAGATGAACTTTTTGACGAGTTAAATGACAGGATCAAAAAACGCTTCAAGCATGCGTGAAGTCCGGGTATCCCGTTTAGTAGTAGATAAAATAGCCGATCTGGAATCTTATCTGATTGACGATTTGAAATTATCAGAAGAGGCTGCCTTACGCCGGAGCAGACGAATGAGAGAATATGTACAAGCATTTAGTTGTGCCGTAGACTATCCTTTATGCCGGTTTAAAAAATGGCGTATATTGGGATACAGATGTGCTGTATTTGAAAAAGACTGGATATTTGCTTACGAAATTTTTGAAGACGGTGTCATCGTCAGAGATATGTCACATACTTCAATACTGACAGAATAAATTAAATTCACCTAACTGTTTTTTTATTATTCCCCATACAATTTATCCTTCCTGTTTTGGTTTGGGTGTGATAGAATATGCTTACTTTTGCTTCATCAAACAACTTACACAAATGTCGCTATTAAACTAAAAAGAATTATGAAAGCACTTGTAAAACTTCGTCCTGAAAAAGGCATCTGGATGCAGGATGTACCCATGCCTCAGGTTGGAATCAATGATGTCCTCATCAAGATCCGTAAAACAGCTATTTGCGGAACAGATCTTCATATATATAAATGGGATGACTGGTCGCAACGAACCATCAAAACACCGATGGTAATCGGCCACGAGTATGTAGGGGATATAGTAGAAATCGGTAAAGGAGTGGAAAATATCAAAGTAGGCGACCGGGTGACCGGCGAAGGACATATCGCCTGCGGACACTGCCGGAACTGTCGCCGGGGCAAGAAACACGTCTGTGCCAATACCATCGGCGTAGGGGTTGACCGTGATGGTGCCTTTGCCGAGTATGTTGCGATCCCGGCTGAAAACGTAGTCAAGCTGGATGACCGTATTTCCGATGATATGGCTGCTATTATGGACCCATTCGGAAATGCCACCCATACAGCCCTCTCCTTCCCACTGATCGGTGAAGATGTGTTGATCACCGGCGCCGGACTGATCGGATGTATGGCAACAGCGATCAGCCGCTTTGTGGGTGCCCGCCACGTGGTGGTAAGTGACCTGAGTGAGTACCGGTTAGACATTGCCCGCCGGATGGGGGCCACTCTTACTGTTAATCCCACCAAAGGGGAAAGTGTAAGAGGTGCCATGGAACAACTCAACATGCAGGGATTCGACATTGGTCTTGAAATGTCAGGTTCTCCCAAAGCCTTCAATGAAATGGTGGAAAACATGTACAACGGTTCTAAAATCTCCCTGTTAGGTATCCTGCCGGACAATACACAGGTAAACTGGAATAACATCATTTTCAAGGCACTCACCCTGAAAGGGATCTATGGACGCGAAATGTGGGAAACCTGGTATCAGATGAAACAAATGCTGATCTCCGGCATCAACCTCGAACCCATGATCACCCACCGTTTCTCTATCGACGATTTCCAGAAAGGCTTCGACGTAATGGAAAGCGGCAACTGCGGCAAAGTACTTCTTGAATGGCAATAAAATCTATTATATAGTAAGAGAGAGGTCATTTTAATGATCTCTCTCATTTAAAACATGCCATAAAACAACACATAAAAAAGGACTTTTTCACAGAAATATTTTATCTTCACCACACATAATTAATCCAAACAATTTAACTGCTAACCTTCTCGTCATATTCAATCATACATTCTTTTAAAAGAGAAAAGAAATACCCCGGATACTTACGGAATATTGATCAGTCCGGATGCTATTCTACTGCTTTTTATTACTTTTACCAGGCAAAGAGAAACAGAATAGAAGATCAGACAATGAAAAAACAGAGACAACAACACATATTTACGTCCCGCGGGGCCGGGTTTTGGATTATCTTTTGGATATATATAGTAGCGACCGGGATAGGGGTCTTCACCTTTTTGCTGACAAATCCGGAATGGCCCATGCTCTGGCGTTTATTTTGTGCCGACTTTGCCGCGACTATTTTTGTCTGGCTGGGAAGTGCCGTATTTAAAAACTCTTCGGTATACGATCCTTATTGGAGTGTGGCGCCGGTCATTTTACTGACCATCCTGGCAGTCTATTGGCATGCAGTGAGTCTGCCAGCCCTGCTGATGCTGACCGCTATCTGGGTATGGGGCATCCGGCTCACTCTCAACTGGGCCATTACTTTCCGGTGCCTCTCTGTTCAGGATTGGCGATACGACAAATATAAACAGGAATTTCCGGTGATCTGGCAATTGGTCAACTTCACAGGTATACACCTTATGCCGACTATAATTGTGTTTCTGGCCATGATCCCGGCGGTTTACCTGCTGCAATATTCTTTCACAGCAAACGCATGGACCTTTGTCGCTTTTTTCCTCTGTTTGTTTGCTGCCTTCCTTCAATTGGTGTCTGATACCCAGATGCACCGTTTCCGCCATGAATGTCCCGGACAGGTTTGTAACCGGGGAGTTTGGCGTTTCAGCCGGCATCCCAACTATCTGGGAGAGATCCTGATGTGGTGGGGTATATTCGGCATACTGTATTCCGTAGGAGGATCCACTTACCTCTGGACAGCTACCGGAGCTTTTGTGAATACCATCCTGTTTGTTTTTATTAGTATTCCTCTGATGGAAAAACGGCAATTAAAAAATAAGCCTGCATACGAAATGTACCGGAAACAAACCGGGATGTTATTCCCTAAATTTACACAGAAATAAACAAATATACTATTAATATGAAAGCATGTCTTCTCCCCATCTGTCTTTGTTCCCTGTTTCTTTTGACCAGTAGTTGTAACCGGAATCAGGATCCCTATGCCTATTTAGAAAAGGTATTGAAAAATCTTGACAAAATAGAATCTGCAACCTATCATGAGGTTAAAGAAGCCTGGAACCCGGGCGAAATAGACCCGACCTATAGGGTGGAACGTCTGGTCCGGGAATACAACAACCCGCAGGATACCACTATCGGGGCCAGTTATGTAGCGTTTGATCTGGCTGATCCTACCCGCCTGGAATTTGCCTACGACGGAACCGTACGGGTCATTATGCATCACAAACACAACGGATTGATGATAGATGATTTTTCCACCAATACCCTCCCCTTCCGGCTGGTAAATCCTCCGTTTTTTAATTATACCAAAAACATCCTCCGGTATATGCTCACTACTCAGGACAGCATTCATATCGATTTCGTCGACATGCCGGACGAATACTATATAAAAATGACCATTGAAGAAGAGAAACAGGTGGAGTTTTTCGGAAAGGCTCATTATATAGAGAATCCCTACTATGATCCTCTTTCCATCTATGAATTATGGATCAGTAAATCCACAAACCGTCCCTATAAAGTGCGCCAGGAAATGGGACATAGTATCTCCGCTTCGACCATCTCCAATCCCGAATTCAATAAGTTATCTCTTAAAGAGTTGAATGTCACCGACTATTTTCCGGAAAACTACGAGATCCGGGACTATGGCAGCAGAAGAAATTCCACTCCACGCCCGCTAGAACTGGAAGGGAAACCGGCACCTGCGTGGACCCTTAACAACTCCAATGAACAACCGGTATCCCTCACAGACATCCATAGTAAAGTGGTACTACTCAACTTTACCGGCATAGGATGTGGCCCTTGTCTGGTAGCCATTCCTTTTATGCGGGAGCTAAAAGAGACTTTCCCACAGGAAGAGTTGGAAGTGGTATCCATCGAAACCTGGAACCGTAGACCGGTTTCCCTGCAAAACTACATTAATAGAAACGAGATCAATTATCAACTACTCTGCGGAACGGACGAGGTGATTCAGGACTATCAAAGCCGGGGGGTACCCACTTTCTTTATCCTGGACAATCAGCGGATTGTACGGAAAGCTATTGTTGGATATAGCAAAGACTCGACTGACCAGGAAATACTGGAGGCGATCCGGGAATTATTATAAAAGATGAATAAAACATATACGAGAACAATGGGCGTACTTATAGGCTGGAGCTTGTTACAACTGGCTCAGTTCTATTGGATCGATTGGTTTTTTGTTGGTTTTGTCCGGTTGGGTATCCTCTTTATATTGCTGGTATTACTGATCCAGACAATCATAAAGTTACTAAAAGAACGGAAAACTCAACCGGTTTGGCGAAGTACCCAACTTCTTTTGTTTGGTTGTTTGTTATATTATAGTATTTCACCAGGACTTGTCAACCGGTATATTGAAAAAGCAGATTGGATGTTATTATACAACCAACGGATAAAAGTTGTGAAACAGGTGGAAGCCGGGCAGTTATATCCTGACTCAAATGGATTCTGCCAACTGCCTTCCCGGCTCTTTCCATTATCAGAAAGCGATGAAATCTCTATCTCCAAAGATCCGGAAAATGGCAACCTCTCTGTAATATTTTACATTTACAGAGGCTTTTTTGAAGGATCTACTACTTCCTATGTATATACAACGAATCAGAAAAGTATAGACAGAATTGAAGAACGGAGCAGAATAAATCCTCATCTCAACCGCAAACTGAGGGAAAACTGGTACCGGACCAGTACCAAAGACTTTCCACCCGTATAAAAATCCCTGTTATACCAGATCAAATATATGTTATACAAACATATACGGGAGAAATGCCATTTATGAAAAAGTTTTTTATATTTACTGCCATAATTAACTATCACCAATGGAAAACTCTGCTGATTTATTACAGTTTAACAAGTTAGTTTCGGACTACTACGAACGGTTTGTGCGGCTTGCCAAAACGTATGTCAGGGAGCCTTCTGTTGCGGAGGATATCACGACCGACTCCTTCATGTATTACTGGACACGCCGCCACGAGTTGGAAAAAGAGTCCAATGTTCCGGCCTACATCCTGACCGTGATCAAACATAAATGCCTGAATTACCTCCAACATGTAGAAGTGAAAGAAACAGTGGCCGAACAGCTGAAAAGGCATGCTGAATGGGACTTCCGGACACGAATAGCTACCTTGGAAGCCTTTGAACCGTATGAATTATTTACCCGGGAAGTTCAGACAATCATTGATAAAGCGTTAGCCGGTCTGAAAGGACAAACCAGGGAAATTTTCATTATGAGCCGCTACCGCCAAATGTCACATAAAGAGATTGCAGCCCGGCTTGATATTTCTACTAAAAGTGTTGAGTTTCATATTACCAAAACCCTAAAGCTACTGCGTAAAGAACTAAAAGATTACCTGCCCGCTATTCCTTTCTTCTTTTATTGAAAAAATCATATTATTTTTTAGGGATGTTTTCCTGTCAACTGCTATTATTAATATAGGGGACCATGAAAACAGCAACCCATGAAAAACGAAACTCTTTATAAATATTTTGAAGGAGTCGCTTCTTTTGAGGAAGAAGAGAAGATCAGGGAATGGCTTAAAGCGTCGGAAAAGAATCAAAAACAGTTTCTGCAGGAACGTAAATTATTCAATGCCCTTGTTCTTTTCGCTGATAAAAACAGAAAAGAGATTCCGGAATTTTCCTACAGGAAGCACAATCGTTCATTCTATCTCCGGGAGTTGCTAAAGGTGGCTGCCATTATGACCATTGCTTTTTCATTGGGCTACTTCCTGTCCATCAATAAAACGGAAGAAACCGAAGAACCTTTATTTATGCAAACCATCACCGTACCGGACGGCCAACGCATTCAGGTCAGTCTGCCCGACGGGACAAAAGTCTGGCTGAATACCCGTACCGAATTTTCCTATCCGGTCCATCTGGCTACCGGCAAACGTTTTGCCCATCTTAGTGGAGAAGCCTATTTTGAAGTAAGTAAAAATGAACAGAATCCCTTTACCGTATATACATCCAAAGGAACTATAGAGGTGTTAGGTACGCACTTTAATGTGCAGGACTACCCGGATCAGGATCTTTTTGAAACCACTCTGATGGAAGGATCGGTAAAAGTGTCCTCCCACTCCGACCCGGAAGAATCCATCCTCATTCAACCCAACCAAAAAGCATTCCTGGCCGATGGAAAGTTAATAGTCAACCAGGTAAATGATTTCGATCCGTACAGCTGGAAAAACGGATTGATCAGCTTTACGGAGATTCCGTTTGAAGCGGTTATGAAGGAGTTTGAGAAATACTATGGCAAACAGATCATAGTGAAAAACAGAAACATAAAGAACTATTCCTATACAGGAAAATTCCGTTTATCAGACGGTCTTGAGTATGCGCTCCGGGTTCTCCAGGAAGATATATACTTCCGGTATTCGCGGGACAGCGAGAACCAGGTAATTACAATTGAATAATTATTTTCTCTTTATTGTTAAACTTTAAAAAAGATAATGCCTATGGAAAAAGTTTGTTAACCAAAAAATGCCGGCCAGTGCACCACCACCAACCGGCATACCATCAATACAATAAATTAATCCACTGTATTAACTAAAAAACATAGCAAAGGTATGAAAAATAAATCTTTGTCGGGGGAATATTATGCGAAAAATCCAGGCCTCGAAAAAATCCTTCATATTATGCGTATAACAACATTCCTGTTATTAGTTTGTGTAATCTGTTCCAACGCGGAAAGTCTGCGTTCCCAGAATGCGCGCGTAAATCTCAATAAAACTAAAGCCGCGCTGAGAGAGGTTCTTACTGAGATCGAAGAACAGACTGATTATCTATTCATCTATAACAACCAGGTAAATACAAACCGGATGGTATCCGTAAAAGCAAAAAACCAGCCGGTCGCACACGTGTTACATTCTCTGCTTGATAATTTCGATATGGACTACAAAATGGAAGGAAGCCATATCATCCTTACAAATAAAATAACACCTGCCGTCACTCAACAAACCAGACGCATCACAGGTACCGTTACAGATATACATGGAGAACCGATCCTGGGAGCTAACGTGGTAGAGAAAGGAACAACCAATGGAGTAATAACCGATATGGATGGTCACTTTTCATTGGATGTATTTCCGGCTGCATCCTTAACGATCTCTTATATCGGCTACCTGACAAAAGAAATCCCGGTCACACAGGCGTCATCTTATAAAATAGAACTGATTGAAGATGCGCAAACGCTGGATGAAGTAGTCGTCATCGGATATGGTGTGGTTAAAAAGTCAGACCTGACCGGTTCGGTTTCCGGTATCACCTCTACCCAGTTCCAGAGCCAACCGCTTACACGGGTGGACGACATCCTGAAAGGACGCGTGCCGGGTGCAACGGTTGTGACCAACTCAGGCTCACCTGATAAGGATATATCCGTACGTATCCGGGGAGCCAATTCTCTGTATGGTGGAAATGACCCGTTATATATCATTGACGGCGTGCCGGCTCCGACCCTGAATATGAACACCAGCGATATCCAATCCATTGAAGTATTAAAGGACGCTTCCGCAACCGCTATCTACGGGTCACGGGGTGCCAATGGAGTCGTATTGGTCACTACCAAACGGGGTGCCCAGGGGAAAACCAATATCGTCCTTGAAACCAATAGTTCGTGGTCACACCAGGCGAAGAAATACGACATGTTAAGCGCTGCCGACTTTGCAGAATCCGTGAACGAATGGCGGGGTAATGAGACGTTTACCTCCTCCCAGATCGCTGATTTCCGTGCCGGCCGTGCGGGTACAGACTGGCAGGATCTGATTTTCAGGACTGCTTATTCGCAAAATCATAAATTATCCATCTCCGGCGGACTTGATAAAGTACGTTATTTTATCTCGGGTAATTTTGAGGATAACCAGGGGATTCTGATTGAATCAAGTATGCGCCGCTATGCCGTGCGGTCCAATATCCAGGCAGATGCAACCGATTGGCTGACTGTGGACCTGGATATAAATGCTTATAATAAAAAGAGGTCAGGGCTCAACGGCCAGACCGGAAGTATTGGTAGTCCGTTATCCGATGCGTTGACATACAGTCCTACCACCAATTTAAGGGACGAAAATGGAGACTGGGGAAAAGACAATATTGTTAATCTCATGGCAAACCCGTACGGCCGTCTGGTACAAAATCCAAATGATGCTGAGTCAACCGGTGCAACAGCTAACCTGCAACTTACCTTCAGGCTACCGGTCAAAGGATTGTCCATTCATATACAGGGAGCCGCCACTTACACATCCGATAAAAGTTTCTATCTGAATTCCAAATTATATGGTTTGTCTGCTACCAACGAAGCGGGTAACTCCAGGTCGGATAGCTGGGATTTATATAGTCTGAACCAGATAAACTACACCAACCAGTGGGGCGGCCACCGGCTGACAGCTATGGTCGCAGGCGAATTCACCCAATGGACCGGAAACGGGCTTTCCGGCACCGGATCCGAATTACTCACAGAAAGTGTGGGCTATTGGAATCTGGGTATGGGTACAACCCTCCGGACAAGCAACTGGTATAGTCAATCCTCACTGGCTTCCGTATTCGGACGTGCCATGTACTCGTTTAATGACCGTTATTTTGCAACAGCAACCGTACGCCGGGACGGATCTTCCAAGTTCCAGGGTAGTAACAGATGGGGCAATTTCCCATCGGTTTCTGTTGCCTGGCGTGCCTCCGAAGAAAGTTTCATCAAAAGCCTCCACATATTCGACAACCTGAAACTCCGTGCCTCCTGGGGAGTCACCGGGAATCAGGGTATAAATGCCTATGGAACTCTTGGCCTGTTAGCAGACTGGTCATCTACATGGGGAGACTACGATGCCAATACATTACCGGGATACACAGTAGGAAATCCATCCTCCCCGGATCTGACCTGGGAAAAAACCTATCAGTATGACTTAGGGTTGGATATGGGATTTCTGAACAACCGTTTAAATATATCCGTGGACTGGTATCAGAAAAACACCAAAGACCTGCTATTACAGAAACCTATCCCTTTATACGACGGAGGCGGAACTGCCTGGGTGAACCTGGGGGAAGTTCGCAACCGGGGGATTGACCTGCAGGTAAGCGGTGTTATTCTGCAAAGCAAAGACTGGCGGTGGGAAAGTTCCTTAAATTTCTCCTATAACCAGAATACTGTCATGGATTTGGGGGGTGAAACCAGAATCTCCCCGGGATCCATGATCAATAACGGAGCCAGTATTAACTCTGCCGTACTGGAAGTAGGGAAACCGATGGGGTCCATCCTCGGCTATACCTGGCTGGGATTATGGAGAACCGATGAAGCAGCCGAAGCAGCCAAATGGGGGCAGCAGCCGGGTGATAATAAGTTTCTTGATTTTGATGGTGATTATGCTCTTACTGCTGAAGACCTCACCATTATCGGGAAAGCATTTCCGGATAAGATGTTAGGATGGAATAACACCTTTAGCTGGAAAAGATTAGATGTAAATGTAATGTTCCAGGGTGCATTCGGAGCAGACCGCCTCAACCTGGGCCGTTACCTGATGAATCAGCCGAACAGTGATGTAAAATGGATGACAGGAGCAGAAGGTTGGTTCAACCGATGGACACCGGAAAACCAGGATACATGGGTACCGAATCCGTTTAGTACCACCGTTAATCCCCGTCTGGAATCCCATCAATACCTGGAAAGTGCCAACTACGTAAGACTAACAAACCTCAGTTTTTCGTATACCCTTCCAAAGTCTATGATCAAAGCGTGTGACCTGACATTGACGGTAAGCGGACAGAATTTGTTTACGATCACAAACTACAAAGGGGGTGACCCTGAAACGACCATGTCAAGTCATGGCAGCGGTAACTCCACTTCGGATACCAACGCGGGGATAGATGGAATTTCCTATCCGCAACCGCGTACCTTCACTCTTGGCGCAAGGCTTTCCTTTTAAATAGTTATCCGGTAATCTCTAAAAACAGAATAAAAATGAAATATATATATTTTTATTTTTGCATACTGACCGTTGCTACCATAGCAACCTCGTGCGATAGTTTTCTTTCAGAAGATCCAAAAGGTGCGCTCACCGAAGAATCTTTATTCATGGATGAAAATGGTCTCGATATGGCAATCACAGGAATGTACCAGACATTTCGCAATGTTATAAACGCGACTGAAAATCAACTGTACATGTGGTGTGGTGATGATGTCACTTCGCAAAACACAGGAAATAAAACCCGTTTCGCTGAATACGACCGGTTCTATTACAATTCGGGAAACACAAACCTATACACCTCCTGGTCCAACTATTATGTATGTATTAAGGCTTGTAATAATATTATAAACAATGGCGAAGCTATGGAGATTGACCGTACTTTCATAGAAGAACGGATCGGACAGGCTTATTTCTACCGTGCATTGCAATATTTCTATTTAGTAAGACTGTGGGGATCTGTTCCCCTGGTCACAGATGTAGAGGTAGATTACGAAACTCCCCGTGCCTCCGTGGAAGCTGTATATGAACTGATTGAAGCAGATCTGGCAAAAGCCGAAGCCTACCTGCCCGATAACCATACCGTTTCGCCTTACTCCAAAAACGGGATCAATGTCTCACCGAATAAAGCAGCCGCAAAAGCCCTGTTAGCCTCCGTGTCTATGACACAGGCCGGATGGCCTTTGAAGAAAGGGGCCGCTATGTATGACAAAGCAGCCGCGAAATACAAAGAGATCATTGATAACAAAGCTACCTACGGATATGAACTGGAACCGGACATCCGGACCCTGGTAACCAACCAGAGTAATTATTCCAAAGAGATCGTACTCGGTGGATTCCTGAGCTTTGCCTGGTGGGAATTTGCAAGCGCCTCCTGTGAGTTTCCCGAAGAAGCCGGCGGATGGTGTGATTTGCTTCCCCCGCTTGATTTCTTTTACGATTTTCCGGAAGGCCGGCGCAAAGAGGCTTATTTCTTTACAACCATTTACATTGCAGACGCAGGCGAACTGGTTCCCTGGGATAGTCCGCGCACGAACCAGAGACATCCTCACTACAAGAAAAATGTGGACAATAGTACAGGCTGGATCTATGATTATGATACCAAATCCTATACCGATGAAAATCATAACTGGGGACAAGGCGATAAAACACGGTTCCTCTTCCGCTATGCTGACATTCTCCTGTTGTATGCCGAAGCCGTTGCCTTCGGTTCCGGAGCTATTACAAGCGAGGTGGTGGATTGTGTATTACAGGTACAAAACCGGGCAGAAGTACCGGATGACCGGAAAGTAACTAATGGTATGTCCAGAGAAGCCTTCCAAAAAGCCGTACTGGATGAGAGAAGATGGGAAACCTGTGGAAATGAACAGAGTGTAATGGGACGGTTCTTCACTATGCAGCGGCATGAGATCCTGCATCTACAGGGCAATTACCGTATAACAAACGGTGACCTTGCTGACACATCACTGAATCCGGCATTTGCCTCTCTGACAGGAGCCAGCGAACAGTTTTATTATTTCCCGATACCTGACCAGGAAAAACTGATCGTACCTGATCTATAACAATAACTCATCAAAACACACCCGTTGTAACTAAACAAGCTACGGGTGTGTTTGTCAAAAAAATATTACCATGAATAAAACGGTCTTTAAATTACCTTTACTGATCAGCTTTTTGTGCCTGTACACCACCGGTTATGCACAAAAGACATTTGAACTGAAATCGCCTGATGGCTGTATCACGCTCACCATACAGGCCGGAAAAGAACTTACCTGGCAGGTAGACCATGAGCAGACACAGATCATCACCCCTTCCGCTATCTCCCTCTCCTTATCGACAGGGGAGGTACTCGGGAAGCCTGTAAAAGTCACAAAAACATCCCGGAAGCAGATCAACAGTTCATTCGGGACTCCTTTCTACAAAAAGAGCCAGGTCCACGACCATTATAATCAACTGCTGCTGCAATGCGCAGGCAATTACAGTGTAGAATTCCGGGCCTACAACGATGGTGTTGCCTATCGCTTTCTCACGGATAGAAAAGGAGAATTAACCATCCTCCATGAAGAAGCCGGATTCCGGTTTGCAGGAGATCATAAAGCCTTTATCCCCTATGTAAATAAAACCCATGAAGGCAGCCGGTACAGCTTTTCCTTTGAATCCTTCTATGATGAAATGAAATTGTCGGATATGTTTCCCGACTCACTCGCCATCCTTCCTCTGTTAGTAGATTGTGGAAACGGCAAAAAAGCCGCTATCTTAGAATGTGATGTAGAGGATTATCCGGGTATGTTCCTGTTGTCCGATCCGCAGCATCCCACCGGCTTGAAAGCAGCATTCGCCCCTTATCCGTTAGAATGGAAATTCAACGACATTATCTTTATTCCTACTGAATATGCCGGTTATATAGCCAAAACCAACGGAAAACGTTCCTATCCCTGGCGGGCCGTCGTGATCAGTACCCAGGATGCACATTTAGCCGACAATGATATGATCCAAAAGCTCGCTCCCGCCTGCAAAATACAGGATATTTCCTGGATCAAACCGGGCAAAGCGGCCTGGAACTGGTGGAACAGCGCCAATCTGACCGGAGTTAGTTTCAGAGCCGGGATGAATACGGAAACGTTCAAATATTTCATTGATTTTGCCGCGGCCAACCAGTTGGAATACGTAGTAGTGGATGCCGGTTGGAGTATCAACTCCCTGATGGATGTACATCCGGAAATGAATATACCGGAATTAGTACGGTACGGAAACGGGAAGAATGTAGGAATCATTCTCTGGTCAGGCTGGAAACAAACCGCCGAAGAACTGGAAACAGTCTTTCCCCATTATGCAAAAATGGGGGTAAAAGGCTTTAAAGTCGATTTCTTTGATAATGATAACCAACGCATGATCAAATCCATGAAAGAAATTGTGGAAGCGGCAGCGGAGAATCAACTGTTGCTGGATCTGCACGGATTCCGGTCCACCGGTATCCAACGGAGTTACCCGAATGTCGTTAGTATCGAAGGGGTAAAGGGATTGGAAAATTTCAAGTGGGCCCCATTTGACGAGCAGGGGAATATACTGGATGATTTCCCGAGGTATGATGTGACAGCCCCGTATGTCCGTATGCTGGCCGGTCCGATGGATTACACACCGGGAGCGATGAAAAACGGCACAAAGGAAACCTACCGGACCATTGACCGACATCCCATGAGCCAGGGTACCCGGGTACACCAGATGGCGATGTACACCATCTTCGAGTCTCCCATACAAATGTTGTCTGACAGTCCCACGGCCTATATGAAAGAACAGGAATGCACAGACTTTATTGCCAAAGTGCCCACCGTCTTCGATGAAACTAAAATGCTGGGAGGTGAAGTAGGTGAATATATTATCATGGCCCGGCGGAAAGGCCAGACCTGGTATGTGGGTGCTATGACCAACTGGACACCCAGAGAAAAAACAATTGACTTCTCTTTTCTGCCGGAAGGCAACTACGAAGCGGAAATCTTTATGGATGGCATCAATTCGGACCGGGAAGCGACCGACTATAAAAAAGAAACCGTCTCCCTCTCATCCGGTGATACCATGGTGATGAATATGTACCCCGGCGGGGGCTGGACCGCAAGGATCTCACCAATCCGCTGACATAATCTATAAATTCCAAATAAATCATATCATGAAAAGAAGAGTATTAATCACCCTATCCTGTATACTTACTACCGGTTTACTTCCGGGGGTTGCCCAGACAGTAAAAGTTGAACAAAAACCGTTAGTCCTTCCCACGTATGAAATAGGCGAGCCGGACAGAAATTCTATTTTCTTTACCGGCCGGGTCTACCAGGGAGCACAGGGACATATCTATCCTTATCCGTTATACGATATTCTGACAGACCAGAAAGAGGATAAGGCCTACAACGCATTATATTTAGATAACGAATACCTGAATGTATGTGTCCTGCCTGAAATAGGAGGCCGTATTTTGTCCGCAACCGATAAAACCAACGGATACGAGATCTTCTATAAACAGACAGGGATTAAACCGGCCCTGATTGGCATGTTGGGAGCGTGGTTGTCCGGGGGAGTGGAATGGAATTTTCCCCACCATCACCGCCCGTCCAGTTATATGGGCATCGACTGGGAAATTGTGGAAAACGAAGATGGCAGCAAAACGATATGGATCGGCGAGACCGAACTCCGCCACCGCCTGAAATGGTCCATCGGTGTGACGGTATACCCGGGACGCTCCTGGGTAGAAGCCAAAGTAAAGATCATGAACCGTACCCCGTATGTACAGTCTATGCTTTATTGGGCCAATGTGTCCGTACATTGTAATGAAGACTATGAAGTGATCTTCCCGCCCGCCACTCAGTTCGGCACCGACCATTCCAAAGTCTATTTCACCCGCTGGCCGTATGGGGAAGCCGTACACGGTAGCGGTGAAGAGGTAAATCTGGCACACTGGAAAAACTATACCGGATACTCCCGCTCCATCTTTGCATGGAATTTTGAAGATGATTTCTTAGCCGGGTATGACCACGGGAAACAGGCCGGAACCGTCCATGTAGCCAATCATCATATTGTAAATGGAAAGAAGTTTTTCCTGTGGGGAAACAACCCGGGCGCGGAAATGTGGAACACCATGTTATCCGACCATGACGGACATTACTTAGAATTAATGGTAGGTGCCTACTCAGATAACCAACCGGATTACAGTTGGATCGGGCCGGGTGAAATACGGGAGTTTACCCAGAAATGGTATCCCATCCGGGATATCCGTTCCGTCAAAAACGCTACCGATGATGCAGCCGTCAACCTCGAGCGGATTTCCCCGGATAAAGTATTTGTAGGGTTCAATAGTTCCGGGAAATTCCCCGGTGCTAAGGTCCTGTTATATCATGGAGACGAAGTGCTCATGCAGGAAACGACCGGGATTGACCCGGCGACTCCTTTTGTAAAAGAGATAACCGTTCCCCCCCATATAAAGGACGCAGACCTGAAAGCAGTGCTGTTAAGTACGGAAGGGAAAGAGTTAGTCGCTTATCAACCCGTCGTATTGGAAGAGCTTCCTTTACCGGAAGTAGTAAGCGGCACGAAACCGGTAAGCGAATACGACACAGTCGAAGAACTCTATCTGGCAGGGCTGCGGATCGAACAATTCCACAACGCCCGCCTGAACCCGATGGACTTCTACGAAGAAGCCTTACGCCGTGACCCGATGGATGCACGGGTAAACACCGTCGTAGGTATCCGGTATGCCCGCATGGGAAAATGGGAGCCGGCAGCAGAACATCTCCAACGAGCCGTGAACCGTCTTTCCAAAGATTATACAGTCGTCAAAGACCCCGGAGCACTCTACTATCTGGGAGTGAGCAACCAGCTACAAGGCAACTACAAGAAAGCCGCGGACCATTACTGGAAAGCCACCTGGTATCCCACCTTCCAGCATCCGGCCTATTTTGCCCTGGCACAGATCGCCGCCATAGAAAAAGACTACCCCAAAGCACTTGAGCTGATCAATCAATCTGTATATGTAGGCGCAAGGGATACGAAAGCACTGACCTTTAAAGCCTATCTGTTAAGAAAAACCGGACAGGCTAAAGAAGCGGAGAAACTAATAGAACAGGTACTCGCTATTGATCCGCTTGATTACTGGTCACTGGCCGAGAAAAGTATCCTCGCCGGCACCGGTACCCGCTTTTTGGATAAAGCGGATGACAAACGGGGCGATCCCCTCATCCGTGTCCAGGAATTCTTAGAAATAATAACGGATTATGGCCATATCGGTGCCTACGAAGAAGCCATTGATTTACTCAACGAAGCCCTATCGCTCGGAGCACCTTATGCCACCTCTCCCCTCACCTATTATTACAAAGGGTATTATGCCCTGAAAAACGGACAGGAGGCAGAAGCCAACGCAGCCTTCCGGGAGGCAGCCCAACAACCGCCGGCTTATACATTCCCTTTCCGTCCGGAAGAGATAGAGATATTGAATAAAGCGATAGCCGCTAACCCTTCCGACAGCAAAGGAGCCTTCTACTTAGGTAATCTCTACTACTATCTGGAACAAAAAGAAGAAGGGATCCATGCCTGGGAACACTCACTCCGGTTGAATCCATCTTTTGCACAGGCAAGCCGTAACCTCGGATTTGGTTACAGCCAGGCCGGCGAGCTAAGCAAAGCGGTTAGTGCCTATGAACAAGCGATCCGGGCAGATCAATCGGACCCGCGTACCTTCATTGAGTTAGACCAACTCTATGAACGTTCCGGGAAGCCGGTAAAAGAACGGTTAGCCCTGATGGAGAAAAACAGGCAGACTATCCTGAAACATGATGATGCTGTTATCCGGTTATTGACTCTTTACAACGAGACAGGAGCCTACGACAAAGCGATCCGGATATTAGACACCCGGCATTTCCATGTGTGGGAAGGCGGCGGAGAAGTACATAGCATTTATGTAGATTCCCATCTGCTAAAAGGGCTGAAACTACTGAACAGCAAAAAGTATGCAGATGCCATCAACGAATTTGAGAAAGCAGACCTGTATCCCGAAAACCTGGAAGTAGGACGCCCGGCCGGCGGAGGACACAATATGAAAGGGTTATATTATATGGGACAGGCATATAAGCAAATGGGTAACACGGATAAAGCCCGTGAATGTTTTGAAACCGCCTCCAACCTGCCGCTTCATCCATGGGGAAACCCTGATTATGCCTATTTCCAGGCACAGGCCATGCGGGAAACAGGACGTAGCAGCGAAGCGGACGAACGGATCGGAAACCTGAAAGAGCGTGTTAAGAATCAGCTCAACAGCCATGAAGTAATTGATGAATATTCCAAATTTGGTGAAGACGGTTCCCGTGCGGAACGGTTAGCTACCTTACATTACCTGAACGGGTTAGTGAAACTCGATGAAGGAAAACCTCAGGAAGCACAGGAAGAATTCCGGCAGGCGGTTCGCATGAATCAAAATTTCATCTGGCCCAAACAATTCCTGACTAAGTAAATAAACAGTACGCAGCATTCGCAGATCACACATTCCGATGAGACATCGCAATAAGCAGGTTGATAACTCAAAATAACAAAACCGCCTCTCTGCGAAGCTGCGTACTCTATATAACAAAACCAAACAAGAAACTGAAACCAATTGTTATAAAAGAAAATACAACCAAAGGACAACCATACTATGAGATTTTTTGATGATTTCGATAACAAAGAACAATTGATCCTCAGAGACCATCTGGCACTCGAAAGAACCAAACTGGCCAACGAACGGACCTTGTTCTCTTATATCCGGATTTCTTTATATCTCTTGACGGTAGGCATTGGAATATTACAAATCAAAGATATTTCACATCTGGTTATCCTGGCATGGATCAGTATTGCCGTTGGCGTAGGGTTGTTTATTATTGGAGTGGTACGTTACATTCAAATGAATAAGCATCTGAAAACCTATATGGTGAAAGAAACAGGAATAAAACAAAAACAGGATTGATTACTAAACTAAAACAACTATGGAACAGAGAAGAATCGGATCATCTGAACTGCAGATTCCTCCTTTTGTGCTGGGTGGAAATGTCTTTGGATGGACAGCGGACGAAAAAGAGTCATTCAATATATTAGATGCCTACGCTGATGCCGGGTTTACCTGTATTGATACGGCAGACAGTTACTCTAAATGGGTACCGGGCCATACAGGAGGAGAATCCGAAACCATTATAGGTAACTGGCTAAAGAAATCCGGGAAAAGAGACCAGATGGTTATTATTACCAAAGTAGGCAGTGAAATCTCCCCCACGCAGAAAGGACTTCGCAAATCCTATATTCTCAAAGAAGCAGAAGCCTCACTCAAACGCCTGCAAACCGATTACATAGACCTCTATCTCGTTCATTATGATGACCTATCCACCCCAATCGAAGAAACCCTCAGCACATTCGCCCAATTGATCGAAGAAGGAAAAGTAGGCTGGATAGGCACCTCTAATATGTCAGCAGACCGCATCCGGGAATCTATTGAGTTCAGTAAAAAGAACGACCTTCCCCCCTATGTTTGTCTGGAACCCGAATACAACCTGTACGACCGGGAGAACTATGAAAAAGAGTATGAATCTCTTATAAAAGAATACGGCCTGGGAGTGATTAGTTATTACTCATTGGCCAGTGGATTCCTGACAGGTAAATACAAATCAAAAGCCGACCTCGAAGGCAAACAACGGGGCAGCACCGTGGAAGGTTATTTCAATGACCGGGGCATCCGTATTATTACCGCACTCGAAGAAGTCGCCAAAGAACAACAGGCCACCCCGGCCCAGATCGCCCTGGCGTGGCTCAAAGAACGCCCCACCATCACCGCCCCCATCGCCAGCGTATCCAGACAAAGCCAGTTAGATATCCTGAAAAGCGCAGACATACACCTCTCCCGGGAAGCAATACAGAAATTAAATGAAGCATCCGCCTATTAAGAGCCCTGTTTAGAAATAAGCCACAGGGCACGCTGAATTCGCAGAGGACGCAGATTTTTTTATTTTGTTTCTAAAGCACCTTGTTCCCCGGCTTGACCGGGGACCGCATAAAAACAGACTGTTTCGACTATTCATTTTGTAACTAAGTTCTGTGACTTTGCGGTCCCTTTGCTGGCGCGGATCTCCGAATCCGTGCCTTAGCGTCCGGAGTATTTTAGGCACGGAAACGGAGCCAGCAGGTCACGGAATCGGAGTTCCGCGCCAGCAGGTAGTATATACAGTATGGCAGTATAAAAGACTGGTCACTCAAACTGATAGGTCATATTACAATTGTAATAACTCTCTCCCTGAAAAGTGAGAGTGGCTTCGTCCAGTTTGACAAAACCCAGTTTTGAATAGAATACAACATTTTCCGGCAGTTGAGTAGTCAGGCCCATCAGACGACAATTTCCAGCCTCTTTTGATAGCTCTTCCAGACAAGTCCGGATCGCATACGAACCTATCCCTTTGCCACGGCACTCTTCCCGGAGAGCTACCATAGATAAATAATAGTATTCTTCCGCCGGCATGGATTGACGAAGAATTCCTTTATTAAATTCATCCATCTTCAACATCTTGCGTAATGTCTTAAAACCAAACCGGCAAATAAAACCTGGCAACCCTATTTGCAGATAGCTAAGAGCATTCGTTTTCACCCCTCCGGGAGGCAGGACAGAGAAAGTGCCGATGATCTTCCCCGACTCTTTTATGACCCGGGTCAGGATCTCTCCGCGGTTCAATAAAAACAAATTTGTTCTGAACAACCAGAACAATCCTTTCCGAACATGCTCCTTATTCTCAAAGACTAAAGAATAAGCCGGATTTGTTTCAAACGCATCCGTCAGCAATTGAGCCACTTTATCCAGCTCGCCGCCGGACATCTTTTCTATCTGTATAGTTTCCAACCGGGACATGCGAATCACTCATTCAAGGACGCTGAATATTCTCTTTATGAAAAAGATAAGCCACCAGATAACCCGCGATGGCACCCGACAAATGTCCTTCCCAGGACACATAGCTGGCTGTCGGGAGTAATCCCCAGACAAGCCCTCCATATACAAATGCAATCACCAGAGAGACAATCAGCAAAGGAATATACTTTTTGAAAAAGCCACTGAAAAACAGGAAAGAAGCCAGGGCATAGATCAATCCGCTGGCACCGATATGCCAGGCTGTTCGCCCGATACACCAGGTCAGAATGCCGGATAAGATCCAAAGCAAAGGAAATACCATCCAACTGATCTGCCGGTAAAAATAGAACAAACACCAGCTTAATACCAAAAAAGGTCCCGTATTGGATGATAAATGGGTGAAATTACCATGCAACAAAGGAGAAAACAGGATCCCCATTAACCCTTCGGTATGGCGGGGGAGAATGCCCCAGTTCGACCAACTCACACTAAAAACAGATTCGATGATCTTTATCACCCAGATGATAATAATCAAAATAATAGGTACATCAAAAGCATACAAAATTCTTCTAACTGTGTTTTTCATACTAAAGTAAAAAAAGGTTGTTTCTACCTCAAAGATAAGAAACTTACTTCAATCCACATAATATGTTCCGTATGAGGCTGTAATTTAAACAGCAAACGTCCGGTAAAAACCGGGGAAGAGGTATCCCTTTTCCAGTCTCCTTTTGTCTGCCGGATAATATCCTTTTATGCTACTTCCGGTATCCATCAGTGCGCACATTCACACATGTCCGGTCGCACAACCGCGGATGTGCAGTCGAACACCTGCGGTTGTGCGGTCGAACATCCGCAGGTGTGCGCACAGTAGTATGGCAGACCTTTTTTAAAAGGACCCTATCCGGCAGATAAAAGGTCACCGGATGGTTACTAATTGTTCATTGGAATGTTCCGCCCTGCTAAGGACACATTGTATTCCTGGCAAAGTAATACAAATATATCATTTTTATAACCGGAGGGCAATCCATATCTTTGATTAATAAAAAAATGAGGCTGACTTTTAGGGTCAGCCTCCTAATGAAAAACGGATCATTTTATTCCGGATGGGTCGTTTTAACGGGTTGGTCGGAATAAATGATATAATCCCATGAACGGAGTAAATAGTCTTTTTGTGGTTCATCTACCACTATGCGAACAGTATGTTTTCCTTTGGGTAACTGGTATTTCCAGAACAGATCTAAGCGCCGGGAATGGAAGGATGTGGGGAAATTAGCTGTTTCGACCTTCTGGCCATCCAGATATAAAGAGGCGGTAAAGGCACCGTCTGTGGTTACACCGTCTCTCTTAGCGGCTTCGCCCCGCACGACAAATCCTGTGCCTTCAAACTCAAATTCGACGCTGGTTATATCGCCGTGGTGGAAGGGTTTACGCAATACCGGGTACATGTCTTCAAATCCCTGTTCATACCGGACCGCTTTGGGGGGCTGGACCGCGATCGTTATCTGGTCAGGAGTTACGGTTCCGCCGTTGCGCCGGATCGTTTCCAATGCATGTCCGAAACTGGTAGTATAGATTTTATTCATCGACATCGTGGTATATTTGAAGTCCATATCCTCCGCACTCCGTATGCCTTCCATCCAGTATTCCGGGATGCGGCTGTATCCATACATCGTACCTAATATCCCGGCGGCATTGGATGGATTACAATCGGAGTCCTGTCCGGCGCGGGTGGAGATTTCCAGCGTTTTGGTGAAGTTACCCTCTCCATACAACAATCCCAGTACAATATAGGCTGCATTGATCCGGGCGTCTATGTTAAAGGGGTGAAAGACTCCATCCGGACATCCGATGTCTTCCGCATGGTGGCGCTGTAATTCCAGCCAGGTACGGTGCCAGTCATCCGGGAATTGGGTATGCCAGCGGATCACATCGGCAATGCACTGGTGAAACTTCGTATTTTCGGGAATCGTCTTTAACGCTTCGCTCACGATCCATCCGATATCTTCGGATATATAGGCCAGACTATACATCGCCCCGACAAACACCCCGCCATACCAGCCGTCACCATAATTCATAATATGCCCGATCTTATCGCTGATTTCGGAGGATGTATTGGGCATTCCCGGACTCATGATACCGGCAAAATCAGCTTCGATCTGGTAATCCAGATCATCCGCATGCGGATTGTTCATCCAGTGTCCGGGATCTTTGATACCATGCTGGATATTATACCGGGCGGCCTGGTTGGCATGCCATAGGTTGTAATCCGCGTATGCAAAAGCCATCGCAAAGGAGTCGACCGGGGCATCCAATCCCACCCGTTCAAAAACATCTACGAAGGTCAGGTCCATATAAATATCATCATACAGGTCCGGCCAGACTTCCATTAACTCTTTCATATAGCCGGGATACCAGGGTATCGGCTGGTAATCCAGTATAAACGTTCCCTGGTGAATGAATTCGGTATAACTGCCAAAGGTGACTCCGATCGCCTGTCCGGCCCATCCCCCTTTTACTTTATCCAACAGTTGTTCATGGGTGAACGTCACTGTTTCGGGATAGTCCATAGGTTTACCCGACGGCTCTCCGCACGAAAAAAGAAAAAGAAAGAGAAGCCCCACCCAGCCTCCCCAAAGGGGAGGAGTCAGAGGGTGAGAAGTTATTCCTTTAAGAAGCTCCCCCTTCGGGGGAGTTGAGGGGGCCTTTTTATTCTGTATATCCTTCATTTTGTTTCAATTTTGTATTTGCTTGTCGTTCAGAGAATGGAATAGGGAAAATATTCAGGTGTGCTGAGCCGGACGGGTCGTGGAACAGCCAGTTCCCTTTGATATAGTTGTTATCAAAGCGGATTAACTGGCTTCTGCGCAGTCCTTCAAGGGCGAACTCAATGCCCCATTCTTTCAGCAGGAGCCCGTACTGAACCGGGACACCATTTACTTCAATCGTTTCCTGTAATTGCTGTCCGGTCAATGGTGTATAGTTGTCAAATGCACGCCGGCGGACTTCGTTTACTAAGGAAGCTGCTTCCTGGGCATCTCCGTGGGTACGCAGGATACATTCCGCTTTCATATAGTAGACCTCTGCATAGCGCATAGCTACCCAGTCATTATCTAATGAACGTCCGGTGCCCATCTTGATCTCATATTTACCGCAACGGTATCCCTCTGCTTCGCCGGCATCTTCTATGCTGCTGATCTCGTTGGTGTAAATTAACGGACGGCCTTCCCAGCCAGCTACCAGGCCGGTACAATACAACATGGAGCCATCACTGCCGTATTGCTGTCCCATCCGCCAGGTCTTTTCCAGACGTTTATCTCCTTCGGTATAGGTATTGATAAAATCCGGTACGGCACACACTCCGTTATCCAGCCAGGTCGTCAGGTTGAACGTCTGCACATTAGAAGGATGGAGGGTCTTCTGTAACGCCATGTAGATGGTCGTATTGGTTTTTACCTCATCGGCCGGATAAGCGAACATGATCTCCGTAGAGTGTTCGTTGTTGCTGTAAAAGGGAGCGCTGTAATCGGACTCAAGGGCATATTTTCCGGAACCCAGTATTTCTGTACACAGGTCCATACACTCTTTGTATTTATTGACCCCAATCCATGATTCGGCATTCAGGTAGAGGCGGGCCAGCAACATCTTTGCATTCCATTTATTGAACCGTCCGTAGGTACTTTTCACATCGTCATTCAGTTTGTCGATGTTATTTACTAAGCTACTTTCGATAAACTCATACACCTCTTTGCGGGTATTGGTTTCCGGCAGGTATCCTTCCGGCACATCAAAGCGGTCTACTATGGGTACATTCCCAAAGGCTTCACACAGGATGTAATACCAATAAGCACGGGCCACTTCAAGTTCGGCCATGAAACCATCTTTTCCCTGTACTTCAAAATCTGAACGCTCCAACTGGTAGATCACCCGGTTTGAGTTACTGATCCCGGCATAAGCCTGTCCCCACAGATCGGAGAAGTGAGGATCTTCCGGCCGCCAGGTATGTTTATGCAGGCGGATATAAATACCTCCGTCAAACCAGGCGGCACGGGGTGTGACTACAATATCGGTGGTCTCTTCAAAGTCCCACCATTTACGCCATTCCAGCATTCCCCGGTATTCGGTATAAACAGGAATGATGGCTGCGATAATATCTGCTTCATTCTGGTAAAAATTACCTTCCGTCAGTCTGTCGTAGACTGTTTCCGACAGATCCGTACAGGCCGGCAGCATACTTACTGCCAGTAAAAGACCTGCTATATAATTGAATAATCTGTGTTTCATAATATGTTTTTTTAGAAGTTAAGAAGTCAAGTAGTTAAGAAGTCAAGTAGTTTTCAGTATGATATTCTTAACTTCTTTACTTCCTGATTTCTTAACTTCTGGTTATTAAAAATTCGCGATGATACCGATTGTATAGGAACGGGTGGAGGGATATAGTTCTTTATATTCAACACCCGGGCTGAGTCCTTTGATAGAGACTTCGGGATCTATACCGGAATACTTTGTGATCGTGGCGAGGTTCTGTCCGGAAACATACAGGCGCACTTTCTTAAAGTAGGGATGATTGAAATGAAAGTTATATCCTAACGTTACATTATCCAGTTTTACATAATCACCCTTTTCGATATAGTAGCTATGATACATGTGGGCATCCCATACATACGAATTACCTCCGAAGGGTTTATCAAGAGCCGATTTAGGCAGATTGGCTTCACTGATACGGCGCATGGTTTCCCAGTGCATCCGGTATTCATTGAGAATATCAAAACCGAAAGCACCGCGCAACATGATGTTCAGGTCGAAGTTCTTGTATTGCAGGGTGGTATTCAACCCTGCATACGTAGAGGGCAAGCCATTCCCGATCACCTGTTTATCTTCCTGTCCGGCTTCACTTGCCAGTTTCGGTTCTCCGTCAGCTCCTTCAACCAGCCACATACCCTCGTCGGTTAGTCCGACAGCTTTCCATCCATAGAAACGGCCGATCTTTTCTCCTTCCTGTACGATGTGCGTGTTCTGCTGGATACCGGAACTGGTCCAGCCTTCATACCAATAATCCCGCTGGTATTTATCGTTGGAAAGGGATACTAATTTGTTGGCATTGTAGGAGAAGTTTCCCCCCAGTGTCCAGGTCAGGTCTTTTGTGCGGATGATGTCACCCTGCAAAGCGATTTCAATCCCTTTGTTGGTGATTTTCCCCACATTGGCCCACATGGTACTGGTGAAATTGGGCGGTACCGGCACCTGATAGGTGGCTAACAGGTCGCGGGTCGTACGTTGATAGAGGTCAATGGTACCCCGCAAGCGGTTTTTCAACAGAGCAAAATCCAACCCCACATTAAACTCGGCTTTTGTTTCCCATTTCAGGTCCGGATTCGGATTGGTGGCGGGTACCACTCCGTTTACCCAACGTCCGTCCATATAGCCGATGCCTGAGTAATTCAACAAAACCAGCGATTGATAGGAGTCGCTCAACTCCGTTCCCGTGACTCCAAAGCCGGCTCTCAGTTTCAGGTCGTTTACAAACTCTACCTCTTTCATAAACTCCTCTTTACTGATACGCCATCCGGCAGAGACCGCCGGGAAGAGTCCCCATTTATGATTATTACCAAACTTACTGGACCCTTCGCGCCGTAAACTTGCCATGGCTAAGTATTTATCCCCATAGTTATATGTCATACGGCCAAAGAAGGAGATCAGTTTACTCCCATGTTTGTAACTTGACATGTCCGCTTTCCCATCTGTAATCGCCTGCGAAACGCCTACGTTCCAGGGGCCAAAGATATCTGTCGGGAAATCATAGGTGTACATTGAACTTCCCTGTCTCAGGAAATCCTGGTAACTGTAACCAGCCATCACTGTAAAATCATGCAAACCGATGGATCTGGAATAGTCGGCCACTAATTCCAGCGTTTTGTCGAAGTGTTGGCTGGCCCATTTGGTAACTTCACTGTTGCGATTCTCAATCGTTGTGGTGAAATAGTTGAACGTATTCCATTTATCCCGCATAGAGTCATACCGCTGCATAGCTCCCATCGCACTCAGGTTTAACCCTTCAACAGGCGAAATGATCACTTTCCCGCTGGCCAGCAGGGAGTTCCATTTCTCTTCATCAGTCTCTTCTTTGAGCAGTGCCACCGGATTATAGGGTTTATAGGAAGTACCATACTCTTTATACGATCCGTCTTCATTGTAAATGTCGCGGGTAGGATTCATCAGGGAAGCCTGTAATACGGCATTGGTCCAGGCAACATTCTGCTTGATGGTGGAGTTATTGACATTGAACTGGAATTTCAGTTTGTCATCCATCATATAATGATTAAGCCCCACTTTGAAGGTGAACACTTCACGCCCGGTATTCAACAGGATACCATCCTGCTTTTTGTAATTGAAGGAGGCGACATAATTGGTCTTCTCCGTTCCACCCCGCAGAGACAGGTTATGGTTGTGGTTGGTCACGTTGCGGGTAATAGCCCCGATCCAGTCAACCGATGATCCTTCATGAGCAATTTTATCTTCAAACAAAGGGTCTTTCATTAACCGTGTATAATCACCGGCATCCAACACTTCCGGTTTTTTCCGGATAGATTCAAAGGAGACATAGCCGTGATACTCCATAGTAGGGGTTCCGCTTTTGGCCTTTTTGGTGGTTATAATAATCACCCCGTTCGTACCCCGTGTACCATAAATAGCAGCTGCCGAACCGTCTTTCAACACATCAATGCTCTCTACATCTTCCGGAGCAATGGAATGAAGGCTTCCACCCGGTATGCCGTCAATAATGATCAGGGGGTCAGACGAAGCTGAGATGGTAGATACTCCACGGATATTGATCTGCATACCACCTGTCGGGTCACCAGATGAGTTCGACATCTGGAGCCCGGCTACTTTCCCCAGCAGCAATTGAGTCGGATCTTTAATGGAACCTTTTACAAAATCCTCTGCTTTTACGTTGGTAATGGAACCGGTCACCTCACCTTTTTTCATGGAGCCGTAACCGACCACCACCACGTCATTGAGGTAATTATTCTGTTCTTCCAGTACAATTTCAAACAATGTCTGCGAACCTACGGGCACTTCCACAGTTTGATAGCCCACATACGAAATGACCAGTATGGAGCCGGAGGAAGGAACTTCGAGTGCAAACTCTCCGTCCATTCCGGTAATCGCACCGGCATTCTCTCCTTTTACCATTACCGTAGCCCCGATGACCGGTTCACGCTGTTCGTCAATTACTTTTCCTGAGATACGGGTCTTTTCATCTGCCGCGGAAGCGAACATGACAACACCCAGTAAGAGTCCGATCCATCCCCATAACCGGAACGGTCTGTTTTTACTTATTACTGTTTTCATGATTTGTTAGTTTAAAATTTTCAATAAACTGTTCAATAGTTTCCCGGACGGGAATAGAGGGCTGCGCCCCAGGGTTCATCACAGACAAACCGGCTGCCGCGGTAGCATACCGGACGGCTTCCAGCAGATTATCTGTTTCCAGCCAGCGTACTGTAAATGCACCACAAAACGTATCCCCGGCTGCTGTGGTATCTTTTACCTCCACTGTATAAGCAGGAACCGGCTGTCCCCACTCTTCTGTTTCTATCCACGCACCTTCTTTTCCGAGGGTGAGGATTACTGTCCCGGGCCCCATTTCCAGTAACTTCCCGGCTATCCGGTCAGGGGCAGACGTATCAAACCGGATCCCTGTCAGGATCTCTGCTTCCGTTTCATTTACGATCAGTACATCTGTTTTAGACAATAGTTCCGTATCCAGCGGAATGGCAGGAGCCGGATTAAATATCACTTTGGTGCCTTTGGACCATGCATAGTCTATCAGGGCCGCCACCGTTTCATAAGGTATTTCCAGTTGCAGCAACAGGGCTTCGGAACGGGCAATGATATCATATATCTCTTCGACCTTTCCTCCCCGCAGGCACCCGTTCGCACCGGGAGCCACGGCAATACAATTCTCGCCGGTCTCCGCCACAAAAATGAGCGCGACCCCTGTGCTGCTATCTTTCTCTTTATAGATATAATCAACATTCATCCCATTCTCCTGAAAGTATGGGATCAGTTCATTGCCATACAGGTCATCCCCCACATTGGAGATAAAAGTCACCTTTCCACCCGAACGGGAGACAGCTACTGCCTGATTAGCGCCTTTCCCTCCATAAGTGGTACTGTACACGGCATTTCCAACGGTTTCGCCGGGTAGCGGCAGATGTTCTATCTTCGCAATCATATCTACATTTGTACTACCCACGATCACTATTCCTTCTTTTTTCATATTCATTTGTTTATTAGTTTGCGCCCGCATATACGATTAGTCCCAGTCCGGACAGGAATAAAAGGATCATGCCGGTAAGTAACCAATTGTTTGAGCGGGGACCTCCCTTAAATTCTTTCCATACACAAATACCCCATAAAGCGGCAATCATGGGTGCTCCCTGTCCAAGAGCATAGGAAATAGCCGCACCGGCTTTGCCTGCTGCCAGATAGCTCAGCGCTGTACCTATCCCCCAGACGACTCCTCCCAACACGCCGACAAGATGCAGGGAAAACCGGCCGCCCACATACTGCCGGTAGGTAACCGGCGTACCGGATACCGGCTTCTTCATCAGTAGAGTATTGAAGAGCAGGTTACTCACCAGGATTCCTGTCGAGAAGACAAAAAAGGCTGAATAAGGGGTAGCCATACCGGGCGTTGGGCTATAGAGGTTCTCCAGATCCATAGAGGCAGCGACAAAACGGTAAAAGAAGGACATCAGTACCCCGGCCAGAATCGCCAGCAGGATGCCTTTCCGTTTGGTCTTTTTCTCTTCCGAACGGGTAACTACCCTACCGGATGCCACTCCATTGAGTATGATAGCGGCTACAACTAATAATACTCCGGCAAACAGGTAAACAGGATCGCCTTTTGGAGCACCTATATAATTGATGATCACACCTAATACCAATGCCAGTCCTACTCCAACCGGAAACGCGACCGACATACCGGCCAGTGCTACAGAAGCAGTCAGCAGAATATTAGAGGCATTAAAGATAATCCCACCTAAGAACGCGCTTCCGGCATTCCCTGCGTCAAGCTGGGCCAGATCTTCAAGGAACGGCCGGCCGGCTGTACCGGTGCTACCCAGTGTAAACCCGGAGACCAGTGCCAGCAGCACAATGCCCCAGACATAATCCCAATAAAAGAATTCATACCGCCAGGAACCGGCGGCTAATTTCTGTGTATTCCCCCAGGAACCCCAGCAGAACATGGTCACCACACAGAAAAGAATGGACAGTGTATAACTTTCTACTATAAACATACGGCTATCAAATTAAAGGTTCATTTTTTATTACATATTCATTTTCCACTTCCCGCCGGTAGGGGATGGCACTCTGGGCACCGATCCGGGTAACAGACAGAGAAGCAGCCACATTGGCGAACGCTACCGATTCCATCAGGGAGTTCCCTTCGGACAGGTACACACTCACCGCTCCGCAAAACACATCACCGGCACCTGTGGTGTCGAGTGTTTCCACATCCAGGGCAGGGAGATGCAAACAGTAATCTTTCTCCTTGACATACGCCCCTTCTTTTCCCAGGGTGATCACGACATTTTCTATGCCTTTATCGCTGATGATCCGCGAAGCCTCATGGGCACTGCGGAGATCTGTTACCGTCACGCCGGACAGCATCTGGGCTTCAATCCGGTTGGGCAGGATAGCATAGAGTTTCCGGATCAGTTCATTGGACAGGGAGGTGACCGGGGCCGGGTTGAGAATCACCTTTTTACCGTGTTTATGCGCCAGGTTGACTACATATTCGACCGTATCCAGTGGGATCTCCAGTTGCATGAGGATCAGATCGGAAGCAATGATCTCCTGTTTCACTTTCTCTATATCTTCAGGCGATAAAGACATATTTGCACCGGAAGCAACAATAATACAGTTCTCGCCGGATGAATCTACTGAGATCAATGCCACACCGGAAGGCAATCTATTATCTGAAAAAACATACTCTGTATGTATCCTTTCAGAGCGGTAGATCTCCAGTGCCTGCATACCAAACAAATCCATTCCTATTTTGGAAACGAAAGTAACCTCTCCCCCTAACCGTTTGGCAGCAATCGCCTGGTTGGCACCTTTCCCTCCGGGGATCATCAGGAACGTACCTCCCAATATGGTTTCGCCGGGAACAGGCAAACGGTTTGCCTTGACAACCATATCGGTATTAGAGCTACCTACTACAACGATTTTGGGTTTCCGTATATTAGACTGTGTCATCATGGTATATGGATTTTATAAAACAAATGTATTCGTTAAAGGGTGTCATTTTTTTATAGATATCATGGGTTCTTATAATTCCACATGCATACCTAAATAAACAACATCAACTGATAATCAAATAATTAATTAAAACAATAAGATTCTGTTCTTATAATGACAAAGAGAATAGCCCGCAGATCATAAGATTCCCGCAAACCGGAAAAGCAGATAAATATTTAAAAATTAAAAATCTGTGTTCTTCTGTGCTTTTCCGGGTTCGGGGTATAGGGAACATAGATTTCGCAGAATTCGCAGATGGACGCTGAAAAGTATTAAAAAATATTCTGCGTTCTTCCGCGTAATCTGCGTGGTTTGCGTTCTCTATTCGCTAAACCTATAAAACAGACTAATGCTGCTTTTCCTGTAAGATGGTAGCAAGAGGTTTCCGGAATAGTTTAGCTTCTATCCAGGCGGAGAAATCAAAGATATGGAGGATTTGCCGTTCAAAACGGTCCTGGTGCCACCGGGCGAACCGGGCGGATAGTTTTTCCCACATCTCCTCTTTATCTTTCCGCAAGACCGGCAGGTGTTCTTTGTTGAGAAACCAGAGCATAGTATGTTCCGTCTGAAAGAATTGTTCCTTCTTGAGGGATAATCCCCGGCGGATGGAATGGGTCTCATACCGTACCAGATCAGATTCGCCCAACTCATAATAGACCATGAGACGCACCAGGCGGATAATCTTCATTAACGGCAGGTATTCAATCCGTTTATCAATCAGTACCCGGTTGATCACCTTACGGGCTGTACGGTAGTCCTGTATCCCCAGGTAAACCAGTGAGGTGTACAATAGTAATTCACACCGCCGGATGGGATTCAGAGCACTTTCTTTATCATATAAAGATGTTTTATATTTCTCTACCAACCCCAGGCAGGCCGTAAAATCACCTTTATCCAGCAAAGGGAAGAGTTCATACTGGAAGATCAGGCAGGTAGTGTTGACCCTGAATTCTACGGATGTATTCTCTATCAGGTGAGACAGTTTCTCTACAAAATAACCCATCTCTTCATAATTCCGTTCAAAGCGCAACCCATTCAGAATACCCTCCAGCACAGATACATAATAAATAGGCGGTTTTGCCCAGAACTGGGGATTCTCCTCAAACAGGCGGTTGAGTTCCCTGAGGGCTTGCAAAGCCGATTTAAAATCACCGGTTGCCATCAGATAACTGGCCTGGAATAACTGGTGGTTCTTGGTTATCTCAAAATTAGTATCCATCCCCGAAGAGGAGGCCAGGTAGAACTCACTTACCATCAGGTCATTCATGTCCTTCTTCTGTTGATCCGTCCGGATGTTACCCATATGGATCAGCCGGTATTTTAACAGGTCATAAAGCGAAGATTGTTCCGTAGTCTTCCGGATATGCTTAATCGCTTCCACCTGCCGGTAATGTTTATGATATAACTCCTGTTGGGAGATGGAAGGAAAATTCAGGCGTAACAGGTACTCCAGTTCCAGCTTACCGGCGATCATACTGATTTCATAAAGTTCAAACTTACGGGCTGTTTCAATTACTTCAGCCAACAATTCCAGGCAATCATAAAACAGCGAACGGTCATATAACATACGGGCTTTACTGATCTTTATAAACAGATCATAATGAAGGTCTCTCTTTTTGCGTAATCCCAACAACGTATCCAATGCTTTTTCATAGAGATAATGGACAGCAATCTCAAAAGAAGCACCCGGACGTACTCCGGCAAACTCTTTTTTAAGGATATCAGGATCAGCCAATCCATTTTTAGTGATCAACTGGAACACAAGCAGGTAATCTTTCTCTTCATTTCCTTTTAATAATTGTAACGACAAATGTTTTTTTTCGGCCTTAGAAAGAGAATGAAGCAAGGTAATAAGCGAGTCAATTTTTTTCATGTTTTCAGGTTATCTAAGATTCACAACTAAATATAACCGTATTTTTTTAGAAACCACCCTCCTATTAACTTAAAAATTCAGCTATTTAGCATACGTTGACAAGGTTAACCGGAACGCCTCCACTTCTTTTATTAAAAATCAGTTTTTTTAATACTATTCTAAAGAGTAGGCTTTTCAATTAATAGAACAGATGTTTATTACTTTTACAGAGAATAAACAGAACTTAAATCAAGAATGATGATGAGAATGAACAAACTCCTGGTATGTTTTGCCATTTTATTGACAAGCATTTTAGTAGTATCGTGTGATAAAGATGAGGATGAAACCTATAGTCTTGAACTCGAAAAAGAGTCTGTCACCATAGACTTTACAGGTGGGGATGAGTCCCTGGCGCTTACGGCCAGCGATACCTGGAAGGTACAGGATGTTCCGGACTGGATAGTGGTTACGCCGGAGCATGGAGATCATACCACACAGGAAATATATATAGGTGTAGAAAAGAATGAAGAATTAGAGGCCAGAAGTGCTACACTCACATTTATATGTGGGAATATAAACCGCAAACTGGAAGTGGAGCAGTTGGGCCTCAGTGAGTCGAAACCCTATCTGGAGATTACAACTACCTCCAGTCCGTCGGCAAATGCAGACGGAGGTTTCTTCACCGTAAAGATCACCACGAATACCCCCTGGAAGATCACGGAATCTCCGCAATGGGTTTCCGTCAGCCGTATGTCGGGCGATACATCCGGAGAGGTCTCTGTCCGGATTCCTGAGCACCGGGTGAAGAACGGCAGAATGGGTATTATTGTATTTACTGCCAGGGAACTAACAAAAACGCTGGAAGTTACGCAGCATGGATTGAATGACTATCTGCGGAGTCCGGGGTTGTCTATTTTTACTTATAACCGGGTGTCATTTACTTCTATGCTTGATTGGTATAAAATAGAGACACACCGCATGTTTATTAATCCGGGTATAAAAGAGAAAATTTATGTAGGCAACCTGATCAGTCATCAGGCCGATCCTCACACGGATATTCCGGAGTTTACAGGCTATACGCTTCATCCGGTAACTGTCTCAACAGGGGCGACAAATGTGAAATCAAAAACATTCGTACCTTCTTTCAAAGAACAACAGGGGATGGCAGCCGAAGTGATGGCCCGGAATCCGGAACAAAGCGGATGGTTCAGACATGACAACGGTACCACAGAGTTTTATGACTATAAACATTTATATGCGATAGGCATGGTCAACCTGGGTATCAAATTAGACGAATTAGTATCCGGTGCCTCTTTCACCCAACAGGAGATGAACCGGAATTTTGGAATGGTCTATGCGTTTAAGAATAATCTTTTTAGCCTGGATATGGATATCCCTGACAAACCTCTTACCCAGGAACCGCTCTCAGAAGCGGATAAAGCACAGGGAGTCTCCTATGTAAGTGCTGTTCATTATGGGAAAGTGGGCGTATTAGTGATTGAGTCGGATATTGATTCACGCAATTTAAAACCTGTGGTAGACAAGCTATTGAAACAGGATAATTATCTCCTGCCGGATGAAGAAAGAAGATGGGTGGAAGCATCTGATTTCACATACGTATATTTCAGCAACGAAGGTGAAGTGCAAACATTGAAAGGTAACCTGAACGCCATCCTGGCTTATAAAGATGGTATTGCCGATACAAAAGAGAATATTTATCCTATCGAATTTTATCTGGCAGATGCAGCCGGACACTTTACAAGTGTGATCAACTATACAGTAAAAACGCCTTAATAACTTTTTATCATTCACGGAGGATTGTCTTCTGGCTGTTTTTCCAGTTGACTGCCTCCGTGATATTCCGTACATTGAGTTGTTTAAATATCATTCGTTTATGATATTTGACTGTGTTAACCGATATATGTAGTAGTTGGCTGATTTCAGCTTCTGTTTTGCCTTCACCGGCCAGTTCAAGTACGGCTTCACTCTTTGGGGTCAGCCGTTGGGAGTTGACCTCTACAAATTTACCTGTGTTTTCGATGTATTCATAGACAGTTCCGGTATCAGTCATTTTGAAATAGGCCTTTCCGGGCCGCTTGCCGGTTGGAGAGGTAAGTATGCACAGGCCAAGGCGTATCCTGCCGTCGGGGGTCATATCCAGAACAGAGATTTTATTGTTAAGTAACAGGTAGCCACCTTTCCCATCTTTGATGCGTATATCCAGTGTATATGACCCATTGTATCTCCGCTCTACCGGAATAACATCATAATAAAAATTGAATGATTCGCGGTTGACAGCCTGCAACATGGGCAGGTCGTTCTTACTGATAACCTGGTCATAAAAACTGAAATCCGGTGTTCCGGTTCCTTTTTCTACAAACCGCCTGAAAGTACAATTTTGGGTAAAGTAGATAAATTTCTTTTTCTGATAGTCGAGGATGTAAGCATCTATATCAATCAACTGCTCCATGGATTGTAAACAACGGATGAAGTAATTATCCCGTTCCGTATAATCAGTTTGGAAATCTTCCCCGGTAAAATGTTGCAATGGGTGGCCATTGATAAAAGCACATTCATTCATATTCACTTTTTTCCCTCTTTGTCTGCTACAAAATAAAGCATTTATACTATTAGTTGTTCCTAATAAGCGATTATAAAACTTAAAAGACGGGTCTTCCGGTTCCACTTATCCCCCACCTATCTTTATATATAAACTCCCCCTTCAACCTTTAGGAACAGCATTTGTTTTTTATAAGATATGGTGGACGGAGTTAATAATGATATGGCTGACAAAATAACAGGACTATCCCAACAACAGGTGGAGGAGTTGTTGAGGCAATATGGGTATAACGAAACAAATGAAAAGAAGAGATCTCCCTGGAAGTTATTCCTGAAAAAGTTCTGGAACCTGAGTGCCTGGATGCTGGAAGGTATCATCCTCATTTCCCTGATTATACAGAATTATTCCGATGCGGCAGTGGTAGGTTGTTTTCTGTTAGCAAACTCAATTATCACTTTTTTACAGGATTACAAGGCGTCGGATGCAGCAGAATTACTCAAGCAAAAACTGAGTATTTCTGTTCAGGTATTGCGTGATAATGAATGGAAAACCATTCCCGCCCGTGAATTAGTGCCCGGGGATGTGGCCCGGTTGCGGACAGGTGATTTCGTACCTGCTGATCTTAAACTGATAGAAGGAAGTATCACAGTTGATCAATCTTCATTAACCGGCGAAAGCGGTGGTATTAAAAAGAATAAGGGAGATGATCTCTATTCGGGTTCAGTGATCATTGAGGGAGAAACAACTGCTAAGGTGGGTGCAACGGGTATACATACTTATTACGGTAAAACAATTGATTTGCTTAAAACAGCTTCGCCCAAATCGCATGTGGATGAAGTTATCGCAAACGTAATTAAATGGCTTTCCTGGGTGATTGGAGGCATGTTGCTCCTGGCTATTATTATATCGCTGGTTAAAGGCATATCCATTCTATCCATTCTTCCGGTCATGGTTATTTTATTTATGAATGCGATACCGGTGGGGCTGACAGTCATGTTCTCGGTAAACAATGCCATCGGAGCCCGGCAATTATTAAAGGAAGGTGTATTGGTCACCCGGATGAATGCTCCGAATGATGCGGCCAGTATGGATATATTGTGTGTAGACAAAACGGGTACACTCACGATGAATGATTTATCGGTGGCCGGTCTGTTCCCCGCAGATGGATGTACGGACCGGGATGTCCTGCTATATGGTGTACAGGCTTCGCATACAGCAGACCGGGATGCAATTGATATGGCTTTTATAAAAGAGGGCAAAAAACAAAACATAGATACCGGTTCATTTACCCAACAATCGTTTAGCCCTTTTACCCCGCAAAACAGGCATACAGAAGCTGTTATCCGGTCGGGACAGGAAGAATATACTGTTTATAAAGGTTCGTTTGAAGTGATTGTGAAACTGACCGGGATGACTACAGAGGAAATTTCCGGCTGGCAAAAGCAGATCCATGATGCCGCGGCAAAAGGGTACCGCACCCTTGCCGTAGGGAAAGGTGCATCCGGGAAACCGGTTCAGCTGGTGGGAATAGCTACCTTGTTTGACCCTCCCCGGGAAGATGCCGGGGAACTGATCGGGGAATTGAAAGAGATGGATATAGATGTGATGCTGCTCACGGGTGACGCACTGCCTATCGCAACGGAAATTGCCAGGAAGACCGGAATTGGTACACGCCTGATTAAGGCTTCGGAACTGAAAGAGGAGGCCTCCTTAGCGGAACAGCTGGAACAGTGTGACGGAATCGCAGAAGTATATCCGGAAGATAAATATAAGATCGTAAAAGCTCTTCAGGCGAAAGGCCATATTGTAGGAATGACCGGCGATGGTGTAAATGATGCCCCGGCCCTCAAACAGGCTGAGGTAGGTGTGGCGGTACACAATGCTGCGGATGTAGCCAAAAGTGCAGCCAGCATTATTCTTACACAGGACGGCCTACAGGGTATCCTGAGTCCGGTCCGGTTAGGGCGTGTCACATTTGAGCGTTTTAATATCTGGATGCTCAATAAACTTTCACGTACCCTACTGAAAGTCTGTTTTATTGTACTGGCACTTATCCTGTTTAGTAAATACGTGGTTTCGACCACGGTTTTGTTACTATTATTGCTCGTCACTGACTTTGTTTTTATTTCGACCTCTAATAACCAAGTGCATATCTCCAATAAACCTGACGAATGGAACATTCCGAAACTGGCGTTCACAGGAGCGATACAGGGCGTATTGATGTCGGTCGAAGCATTGGGTCTGTTGGCTATCGGATGGCATTTCTTTGGTCTGGCTGAACAGCCCGGACAACTTTATACGTTCAGTTATATTACACTGCTGTTTTTTTCGCTTATGGTGGTCTTTGTGATACGTGAAAAAAGGCATTTCTGGAGTTCAGCGCCCGGTAGGCTGGATTTGCTGCTGTTGGTGGGAAACTTCCTGATTGGGTTTGTGATATCGTTTACAGGGCTTGTGGAACTGAAACCGATCCCCTGGTGGATGAGTTTGTTTGTTTTTGGGTATGTTGCTTTTATGTGTCTTTTGGTTAATGATTTTATTAAGTTTTGGAGTTATAAATCGGGGGCTCATTTTTAAGGCGCACACCGTGCGTCTGTACGGTAGGAGGATGTGTTTTCATTTCTTTTGACACACCCTCCTCTAAGATCAAATTAGTTTAGCATCCCGCAATAACTCTTCAATATATGTACCCTGTATTTTTTTTAATCCCTGTTTTTCAAGGAGAGTAGCCATCCAGGGCAGCTTAATATCCTGCAGCTTCTTCCGGTCGTTGAGGTAATAAATAGAACTCATCAACACCCGGACATCAAAACAGGAGCCAAAGACTTCCGGTACACCCCGGTCTATATTCAGCAGGGTATAAACCGCCTCCATAGCCGTACGTACAGAATATTCCGTGGTAAACACAGTATCCCGTTCCGTCTCCGCAAAATTGCCAATGAAAGCCAGGTTCTGTGATCCTTCCGGAACAACAAGGGGACGATCCCCCAGGGCACGTGGCATAAAATAGGAAGTAATATAGGGCATATAACAAGGTATTGTATGGGCTGATTGGGTAGCGATCTCCGCAATATCCGTCTCCGGTACCCCGATATGGTAGAGCCACTCTTCACACAATTCAATGCCGTTACACTCCGTAATTCTCTTCTTTACATAGTTGCCCGGTTTATCCGAAAATAACCCATATACCCACACGATTAATTCATTGGGTTTCTGCGAATGGAAATGAGGCTGCCGGCTGATAGAATAGCCCAGCAACCAGTTGGAATCCTTTATCGTCACCGGTCCACTGGTCACAATAGAACCGCTATGGGGGTCCTTCTTACTGATTCTTTCGATGTATGGGACGACTTTTTCATCTGTCAACGTAATTGTTCCTGAGATCACCCAGTTGGCTTCCGGAATATTTTCACAGAATTTTTCCGGTTTTCCAAATGCCGGATCCTGTTCTGCCAGATTCTTCCAGAGTTGCCAGCTACCACCGGGTTCTTTGTTCGGTAGTGCCGGATGTGTCTGATCGCCATACGTACTGCTTTCCGTAATCGAACCATTGGTTACAAATACCAGATCATCCTGGGTGAGAGTCACGCTCTGCTCCCGGCCATTTTCGGTCCACTCCATTTTCACGGCCACTTTTTTATCTCCCACTGTATTCACCAGAATATTCCTGACCTGCGCATTGTAATGAAAATGGACACCCTGTGCTTCCAGGTTTTTTACCAGTGGCATGATCAGCGATTCATACTGGTTATATTTTGTAAAACGAAGGGATGAGAGATTGGAAAGTGTTCCTACATGATGAACAAAACGTAAGATATAGCGACGCATTTCCATAGCACTGGCCCAGGGTTCAAATGCAAACATGGTGCACCAGTATAACCAGAAATTTGATTTAAAAAAGTCATCCGAAAATACCTCATTGATCTTTACATCCTGCAACTGCTCCTCCGGCGTCAGGGCCAGGTGGATCAATTCGTCAATCGCCTTATTAGTCAGCGTCAGGTCACCATCCGTAGCCAAACGTTGTCCCCGGTTTTCAATTACCCGCGCCTTTGAAAAACTGGGATCTTTTTTATTCAGGCGGTAAAACTCATCCAATACCGAAAGTCCCTCTGTTTCAAGAGAAGGCACCGAACGAAACAAGTCCCAGAGTGTTTCAAAATGAACTTCCATCTCACGGCCACCCCGCACAATGTATCCTTTTTGTTCTGTCCAGATCCCGTCCATACTACCACCGGGCACTCCCAGTTCCTCAAAAATATGGATCTTATCCCCTTTCATCTGTCCGTCACGTACCAGAAAAGTAGCCGCTGCCAGCGAAGCCAGTCCCGCCCCCACCAGATAAGCCGATTTCCGGTCTACATCCGCCGGTTTCTCCGGCCGGGCAAACGCTTCATAATTACCACTGCTGTAATACATACAATATCCTCCTAAATAAGTTTTTAGTTTATTAAATAAATAATTTCCCACATTCAAAAAATAAACAAGGGGAAAATGTAAATGTTGCAGGAGTATTCAGGATATAGTAAAGTTTATAAGCATATTCCTATTGGTATTTATCCGGAATTTGCTTATCTTGCACAGGCACAACGCTAACATTACATAGGCAATATCCTCATTACGGATAGGCACTACTCCGGCGCAACCCCGGGGGTTATTTCCGTAAGGCCGGGGGTTGTGGCGTTAACCCCGGGGGTTGCTTCAGGGTTATGCCTGTATAAGCGGAGGGGAATGCTTATCCACCGGCAGAATGGTGCAAAGATATAAAGAGAAAATTACCTGATTATTTACTTAATACTTAAATTGCCATGGCATTAAAATACAAAATCTATCCGGTAAAAAACAATCAACTCACTGATGGCGAGCCTTGCTATGCAGTATCTCTGCTACGTGGTTCTAATGTTAACCTGCAGGAGATCGCTGAATACATGAATGTGTTAAGTTCCTTCTCTCCCGGTGACGTGACAGGGTTGGTAGACAATCTGGTTGTGATCCTTTCGCGTTATCTGGCAGAAGGCAATTCCGTCACCCTGGATGGTCTGGGAACATTTTCGCTTTCTGCCGGACTAAAACGCCCGGTAAGCGATCCGGAACAGATCACCGGAAATGACATTTGTATCCGGCGAATCTGCTTTAAACCGACTCCTGACTTTAAAGCCCGGGTAGAAGAAAAAGCCAACTTTCAAAAACATGTTCCATTGATAAAATATAAGCCGGAAGAGTAAAATCCGGCTTTAGTTATATCTTCCGGATCATCTCAAACTGCCGGCCTTTGAGTTCTATATTCTTTGCCTGAAGAAATGCGGTGATTGAATCACATCTGATATCTGTGTTGATGGCTTTTATACCGGTATTCTTATTTAAACGGAGCATTTCCCGCAATAATAAGGAGGCAACCCCTTGTCTTCTGTATTCTTTGTCAACCGCCAGCTGAGTGATGTCACCGGAAACCGGTTCAAAGACACTATACCCAATCAACCGGTCATTTGTAAAAACACCCAAAGAGATAAAGTCCCCGGCTGACCGCCGGATAGATTCAACGCTATTCTGCCAGGAAGGGTAAAAATCCCGGAAACCAGAAATATCACTACACTCCGGAAGAACGATCTTTTCTACTGAACAGAGGGAAGCTGAGGCATCGGGTTCATTTCGTACCTTTTCATTCTGCTGCCTGAAATAATTGAATTCACGGGTGACTTCAAATCCAAGATTCCTATATACAGAAACAGCTTTTGTATTGTGTTGCAACACTTCCAGCAGATATTGCTTCACATTTGCATCCCGCAGATAAGGAATGGAATATTCAAATACCTGTGTAGCCAATCCTTGTCCCCGGTATTCTTTTAGTGTTCCGGTGCCCGTATCATAGGCTGTAGTGATTCCATTGAATTCACCAATACCATTTAAAGTAAAAGCGACGATCTCCTCTCCTTCAAAAGCGGCAAAAGAAAGGACGGGATCAAAACCACGCCGTTGCAGCATTGTTTGAAGTTCCACACGATTGAGCTGCATTTCATATTCGGCAAAAGCCCGTTCAAATCCCCGGTAGATTATATCAAAGCCTGTGTTAGCAAGAGACCGTATTTCCATATAATATTTTTTAGGTTAATATGCAGTTTTATTTTCTTTCATTTCCCATTTCCGGAACGCCCGGATCGCCTCGTCCGGTAACAGGATTTCGGAATGGAGCCGCCTGTCCTCAGGTTTTAATTCCAGCTCATCATAAATAAAAGAATCATCGAATCCGATGTTCTTTGCATCTGTCTTTGTGTTTCCATAATACATTTTATCCAAATGTGCCCAGTAAATAGCTCCCAAACACATGGGACAGGGTTCACAAGAAGTATAAATTTCACAACCCGACAGGTCAAATGTTCCCAGCTTTTTAGCAGCATTGCGTATAGCTATCACCTCCGCATGGGCGGTCGGGTCACAGGAATCTGTCACCCGGTTCACCCCAGTCGCAACAATCCGGTTGTCTTTCACAATAACGGCTCCAAACGGTCCTCCGTTCCTATCAACATTTTCAATAGAAAGCTCAATGGCTTTCTTCATAAACTCCTCTTTCTTCATTGTCCTATCTCTGTTTCTTAGACAAAAATAGAAAAAGTTTCCTCTTTGTCTTACTCTATCTACAGATAACCGGATAAAAGACTGACTTAACGGACTGTAGCGAGCCATTTAACCATTGCCAGGTCCCGGTGATCAAAGAAAGCACTTGTATGTTGATCCAGTCCTTTAAGGGTTTCCATAAAATCCTTAATTTCTGTTCCTGATAAATGTTTCGATAATAAGTAATATATTTTTTGCTGAGGTTTCTTTGTAGCAAAGACATTCCAGGGGGCACCAGTCGGTTTTATTCCGGTTTTGAATGTAGGGAACTACCCGGGCATAGTTGACGTCTATTCCGGCTTCGTGTAATAGTAATAAAGCAGAAAGACTGATCACATCCGTATATACTTTCCGGACTCCTCCGAGTACCATTAATGCAGCAGCCGCTTTTCCCACAACTTTATCTGCGACCACTGCTTCTTTGAGAAAATAGTAGTCTTCCGTGAATAGCTGGTATAAATCCTTTACTCCGGGTTTACTAAACGTACGGATCTCTCTGTTTTCAATTACACAGGAGTAATTTCCCGCGTGAAGTATTTCTATACACTCTTCCATTTGAATCCATTTTTAATAGATAGACACAAAGGTAACGCCGTCCACCGGACGGTACTATGGCATATCAAACCATCACTTGTTCAAATCAAACAATTACGGAAATGGAGAGTTAGAAAGTTTTTATTTCTTAATTTTCAAGCTGTTTGCATCACGCGATGTTCTGAAGGTGAGATTCCGGTATGCTTTTTAATGAAGTTGGTAAATGAGGCCGGTTCCTCAAATCCAAGAGCAAAGGCTATTTCGGAAATGGAGTAATTACTGCGTTGCAGAAGTTGAATAGCCTCTTGTGTAATGCGATTGGTAATGAGGGTGGAAGTAGTACGCCCGGTGGCTGCTTTTACCACCCGGTTAAGATGGTTTACATGTACCGACAGACGAGCGGCAAAATCATTTGCAGTTTTGAGCGCCAGCACCTTTCCAGGTATATCAAGAGGAAACTGCCGTTCAAGAAGCGCAAGAAAAAGTTCGGCAATACGCTGTCCTGCATTTTTATGGGCTACATACTTACTACTGGTCTGCATTCTCATAGCTTCATGTACAAGTAAATGAAGGTAGCAGCGTATCATGTCGTTTTTTTGCGGATACTCCGATTGAATCGCATCTCCTATTTTGTCCAACAAAGAGCGTACATTTAGTACACCTGCTTCATCCAGAAAATAAATCCTTTCTTTCGAGGTATCAAATAAAGGTGTATCCATCAATGGGGAATTAGTTCCTCCGGCTTTTATAAACAGTTCATTAAAAATACAGTATCCTCCTCTATCTACTCCCTCCTCCAGTGCTTCCCAGGCGTATGGGATCAGCGGATTGGAAAATAAAAGGGCGGGACGGTCTACCATGATCCATTTATCCGCATAATAAAGTTTACCTTTTTCCAGTACAAGGGCTATTTTATAAAAGTCCCTGTAACTAAAGGATGTTTTCCCTATATTGCATTTACTGGGTTGAATATCTATAAACTCTCTACCCTTTGTATAAGCCGGCCCCTGCCGGTCAATCCGTTTGTAAAATTCTGAAATACTTTCTATCATACTTATTATATGTGGATATTACAAATATATTGTAAATATGAAAAATAAATGCCTGATATCTATACCTTTTTGTATGAAATAGTAAAAACGGGGATTAAAAACAAAATGAAAGGAAATAAGCATACAAAAAAGCCTGCAAAATAGAATATTTTACAGGCTTCTTGTTTTCATTTATTATTCATTCAGCAAAGAAGGTAAGTATCCTTCCTGCCGGAATCTGATCAATATCTTCCGCCGCCGTAGCCACCGCCACCGCCACGGTTTCCACCGCCGTAGCCACCGCCACCACGATTACCGCCACCGTAGCCACCGCCGCCGCGATTGCCACCACCATAACCTCCGCCACGGTTGAAACCACCACCAGCCGGACGCTCAGCACGAGGTCTTGCTACAGAAACAGCAATAGTTTTTCCATCATATTCGGCATTGTTTAGTTCATCGATGGCTTTTTGGCCGTCAGCATCTTCCATTTCTACGAAACCAAAACCTCTTGATAGGCCGGTTTCACGGTCCATGATAACTTTAGCTGAAGCTACAGGTCCATACTCGTTAAATAAATCCATTAAGTCAGCATCTGTTATACTGGAACTTAAATTTGCAATGTAAATGTTCATTTTACTTTTTTTAAAATATAAATATAATACGGAGAACATTACCCCTCCGCCTGGTTTTTAATTCTCTTTTTCCTCCTGGCTTTCCCGTGATTCGGGTTTTGGTCCTTCTTCAAAACGTAAATTAACAGCATTCATATCTTTCGGTCCACGTTCCAGTTCAAAGAAAACAATATTGCCCTCTTTGATCTCTACTTTGGCGTTACTGATATGGAAAAAATATTTGTTTACGCTCGCCAGCTCCTTCACAAAACCAAAACCTTTTGATTCATTAAAGTATTCAATGCGCCCTTTGTGTACCGGATTCTCCTCCTCCTCTGTTTTCTTTGGAGTGGAAATCACAATACTCTCCAGATCAATATCTTCCTTTTTACGTAATTCAGGAGGAGTATCCGTAAGTTGGCCGTTCTCATCGACATACATAAACATATCTTCCAATGCCGCTCCTTTATTATTACTCAGTTTACGTTCTTCTTTACGTTTCTGTTTTTCAAGACGTTTGGTCTCTCTTTTTTTCTCATTATCACGTTTGCTCATTGCTGGAGGTCTCGCCATATATTCTCGTTTAAATTATTATTATATACTGTTTTCTCTTATGCCGGAACAGAAAGCGTTGCCAGTTTCTTACCGATCAGCTTCTGAATATCTTTCAGCAGTTTCTGTTCTTCCTGTGAACAAAAGCTCAGTGCAGTACCACTGTGCCCGGCCCGGCCGGTACGCCCAATCCGGTGTACATAGGTCTCGGCCACATCCGGCAGATCATAATTGATCACCAGCCCCAGGCGGTCAATATCAATCCCACGTGCCGCAATATCGGTCGCAATCAGTACCTGGGTACGGCCTGACTTGAAGTTGGTCAATGCCCGCTGGCGTGCCACCTGAGACTTATTCCCGTGAATAGCTTCGCTACCAATACCCGCTTTACATAGGATACGTGCGATTTTATCCGCACCATGTTTGGTTTTGGAAAATACCAGCACAGGCTGTCTTTCCTGATTTTTAAGGACATCTACCAACAGCTGTTTCTTTTCCTGTTTCTCCACCAGATACAGATACTGGTCAATCGTATCAACAGTAGATGAAACCGGTGTTACCTCTACTCTGACAGGATTCTTTAAAATAGTGCGTGATAATGTATGGATGGCAGGCGGCATCGTAGCAGAAAAGAAAAGTGTCTGTTTCTTCTCCGGCAAACGCGGTAATATCTTTTTTATATCATGAATAAAACCCATATCCAGCATACGGTCGGCCTCGTCCAGTACAAAATGTTGAACACTATTAATATTCACAAATCCCTGATTCATCAGGTCGAGCAGTCGTCCGGGAGTCGCAATAAGGATATCAACTCCTTTCCGTAAAACATCTGTCTGCGCCTTTTGTTTAACACCACCAAAAATTACACAATGGCGTACAGAAGTATATTGGCCATATTCACGAAAACAATCCGCAATCTGGATTGCCAGTTCACGGGTAGGGGTCAGGATCAATGCCTGTATCCTCCGTGTGCCTACTTTTGGCCGGCCGTCTGTGGCCAGTAACTGAAGAAGGGGAAGAGCAAAGGCAGCCGTCTTGCCGGTACCTGTCTGGGCAAGACCCAGAATATCCCGTCCGCTTAACGCATGCGGAATAGCCTGTTCCTGAATAGGTGTAGGGTTTTGGTAACCTTTCTGATGAAGTGCTTTTAATAGTGGCTCCATCATATTTAATTCTTTAAATGTCATGTAATCAAATTCTGCTCCTTTAGCAGTTTTAAATTTATAAATACAAAATGGTGGGGGAAAAACTAAGGAGTAGAACCAACACAATAATGCTTTAACTTCACAAAGTTAACAAAAATAATTGGATAAAAAAAAACTTTATGAAAAACCTCATCAGACTCTTGTCCATCCGTTGAGCATACCGTGATAATAAACGGGTTTCAATATGTGACGTTTCAAAAACCACCCCATGCGTAACTCTCTGGAAGTATCCAATAGGGTAAAAGGAAAAGTTCCACAGGGATTTTTATCATAATCAAATTCACAAAGCAACACATGCCCATAGTCAGTAACAATCGGACAGGCAGCGTAGCCGTTATATTCTGCCTCCGGTGTTTTTCCTTCCAGGATAGCAATGAGATTGGCTGCAGCAACAGGAACCTGTTTCTTTATAGCTGCTGATGTTTTACTGGTAGGAATACCTGCGCAATCTCCCAGACATACAATATTTTTATAGGTAGTATGTATTAAGGTTGTTTTATCCACTTTTACCCAACCTTCTGCGGCCAGGTTTCCTTCATCCCAGGATAAACCTGCTTTGGAAACAAAATCGGGAGCCGACATAGGAGGAGTAAAATGTAAAAATTCATAGGGTTCACGGGCGGTAGTCACGACTTTCTGGTCCCCGTTTTGTATTGTGTGTTGCAAGTGTGCTTCCTTTAAAGAGGTATCCACACCGGTCAGACACGTAGAAGTCTGTATGGGGACTCTTCTTTCCCGGAATATTTCTTCAAGGCGGGGCGTGTAAAAAGGCACATCATATAATTCTTTAGATGCCGTATAGAACTGAAAATCCAGCGCCTCCCTTCTCCCTTCTTTCCGTGAATGATGTTCTGATAGTAAACAGATCTTTTTGGGTGCTCCACCACATTTATGTTTTGTCCATGTATCTGTAAACAGGCCTTTTCCTCCTTTCTGTGTCCACTCCTGAATAGCTTTCCACGTTTTTTGTGCTCCTTCAAAATCATAAATACTATGGGCATTCCCCTCTCCCAATGTTTGATGGGTAATCCCTTCTACCTGATTCCAATTGATCTGTAAGCCGGGTGTCAGTACAAGAAAATCATATACTAACCGGCCATTTGCAGAGGTTTGAATGGTATTAGTGACTGGATCCAGTTCTACTACGTGATCCTTTACCCATTTAACACCACCCGGAATACAATCTTGCTGTGGCTTCCAGACATCGGCAGGCTGGTATATACCCGCTGCAACAAATGTAAAGCCAGGTTGATAATACTGCTTATCACTTGGGTCAACCAA
>JAJQES010000230.1 GCA_021201565.1 Tannerellaceae bacterium | reverse complement strand
AATTTATACCCCCGGCGTTTTTCAAACTCTTCAAAAAACGCCGGCGTCCAATCTCCTCCATAGACTTCATAGGAATCATTAAAAAAGGTACGCGGATAAGGGGCGCTTGTTTCTGTAAATGCTCTTTCAAATTTAGAAAGATAGTTATGAACAGCCGTTGCGGAAAGATGGTCCATCACATATCCCTCCCCTCCGGGTGCAGCCCGTTTAACCATCTGCAAAGTTTTACCATTAAACGCAGCGATCAGTCGCCAGTTATCTTCAGGAGCTTTCCAGTCAAGGCTTCCGTCCTTCTGTACTTTTTCCGTCAAATCCAACTTCCTGCCCTTATCTGAAAAAGCCATAAGTTTGCTCAAAGTTGCAAATGGCTTCTGCGTCTCATCATTTACCTCTATTTTTTCTGCCAGCCGTTTTCCGCCCTGCAATGTATATTCACTGAATATTAAGCGGGTGGCTGCATCGTCAATGGTTACCTCAGGTCCGCCAAATGGCCATCCGGTACCAGTATTCATATCAGTTTGTATGCCTAAACGTGCGGCTTCGGAAATTACATGTTTATACATCTCCATCCATGCAGAAGAAAGGTAAGGGATCTCCCACTCTTCTTTTCCATGTACACCGTAAATAGGGGTGATCTCCACTGCGCCTATTCCTTTTGCGGCATATTCTTCTAAGTTATAAGTCAAATTGGCTTTATCCACCGCACTCCCCATCCACCACCAACGGGTACCGGGCTGTGCTTCTTTCCGTACTTCCGGCCAGTTTGTCAATTGACAATGGACAATTGATAATTGACAATTTATCAGTAACAGGATCCATAGCCACTTCTTCATATTATTCACTTTTAAAGTTTTCTACATTCTGAAGATAGTAAGGAGATACCCCTTCCCGGACATGGCCCTGGTAGTTAATCAGGCGGATCTCTCTGGCATCTTTTATCCAGAGAGAAGGACGATAGTCGGGTTGCTGGTAAGAGAGCCGGATATTATTTAATTCAATATTTCCGGCATGCCGTATAAAGAAACCGGACGCGGGAATGGTGCCAAACATCCAGGGTTCCGGATAGAGCTGTTCATTTTCAGGTGGGTCAAGGGCGGCATCCGCAGCCATTCCTCCTCCTCTGAACTGAATACGAATGTTGCTTAATACTACATCTTCAATGGGATGGCCGGGTATTCCGCTAATAATACAGGAATAACGGGAATCGGCATTATATACATTCAGGTTACTGATGGTTACCCGCCGTATATGTCCCACAGGTGTTCCTTCCGGACTCCGCAGGCGGCTACCTAACCGCAAAAAGAGCGGAGCATTGACAATGTCCCGCATCGTAATATTATTGATCAGAATGTCTTCCAGATGTCCCCCATCAACGGTTTCTAATGCTAACCCTCGGCAACGTTCAAAAATACAGTTGGAGATGGTAATATTTTTAAATCCGCCACTTGATTCAGTACCTAATTTTATTCGTCCTGTAACAAATCCCTGATCGGGTGCCTGAGGTTCATCCCGTTCAAAGGTACCGTTATAAACACTTCCTTTGTCATACCCACTGACATAGCAATTGGTAATGGTGATATTTTCGGTATCACGGAAGAAGCCTAATGCGTAACTGCTTTTCAGAACAATGGCATCGTCCCAGGGAGAATTGACAGAGCAGTCTGAGATCCGTACATTCCGGCAGCAATCAATATCGAACCCATCCCGGTTGGTATCCACCCACAGATTATGTAATGTCATGTTATCAACGCCTGTTGCCAGCAGGGCAAAGTGTCCGCAATTCAGCAAAGTCAGGTCTTTAATGGTTATATTACGGCATAGTTTGAGGCTGATGGCTTTGTTTCCGACTCCCGGCAGGCGGCTCTCTTCACGGGTCAGTCCCCGTCCGTTAATTATGCCTTGTCCACAGAGGGTAATATTTTCTAATCCGATTCCCCAGATCAGGCTATTCTTCCAGTGGCTATGCCCGAAGTCCTGAAACTGATCGTGTTCATTGGGTTCGGCCTCATCATATCCATCCTGTTCACCGGGATAAGCGGCTATCAGTTCACAACCGGATTCAAGCCAAAGGGTGATATTACTTTTTAACCGGATGGAATAACTCATGTAAGTACCGGCCGGAAAATAAATAGTTCCCCCGCCTTTTGAAGCCGCTTCTTCAATGGCAAGATTAATGGCCGGGGAATCCAGATGAATTCCATCTCCTTTTGCTCCAAAGTCTCTAATATTATAGACTCCGGCCTGTACACCCGAAAAAGAAGCAAATACTAACATAAGGGACAATTGACATTGTACAATAGTCCGTTGCAGGAATCTGATTTTCATGTTATCTGTCATTTTTCATTTTCTCCTCCCTTTAAAGAGTGATCTGATTTAAAATTTCTCAGCAAGGAGGCGAAAGGAATAGTGAGTTGTTCAAAAAGGGCAGGTAGCATAAAGCGATTGTAATCGGCCCGTTCGTTTTGCCTGTACACACAAAAATATTCTTTTTTTTCCTCCTGCAATGGAAGCAGTCCGGCTAAGGAAGGAGTACCGGTTTTCTTTCCGGAATGGAAATACACAAGAGGGGATTCTTTTTGCCGTTCATCTGCCAGACGGATGTCGGAAGTTACGGGCATAACTGCCTGGATAACTTTCAGATTCATGCTTTCGCCATAGTAGAGGGTTAAAGCGGATTCTTCGACACTGAATACATTATAGATACAATCTTCCGGTTTAACGGCCGGTTCGTTGCCCGCAGGGTGAATGGCTCCGGAAGCACCTCCATGCGACCAGAGCAAGAAGGTTCCGGATGGAAGTTGCCGCCCCTCCACTTCCACAATCACCCCTTGTGAATCTTTTAGCGGGACGACAGTAAAAAGCAGTGTTCCTTTTCCCAGCAACGGGTCGCCAATTTCGTACAGGCAAGCCCCGGCAATGTTCTTTACCACTGAGCTTTTTCTACTCCTGGTTTCACTAAGCCATTTGCTTTCGTTTCCAACCACAAGGCCAAAGGTTAGCTGTCCGGCCTGTTCCGGCATATAGAAAACGCCTCCCCTTTTTCCCTTAAACGGGGGATTGGGGTCTGTTGCATGCAGATTACTCCATAGGAATAAAAAAAGAAGAATTCCTATCCAACGTCCCAACTTCTCAAAAGGAGAATTAGATTTGTTCTTTTGCTTTAATTTGGTATTCATCCGGATGATACTTTTCTATTTTATATTTTAATTGCCTAAGGGCTTTTCACTGGTGTATAATGGGGTTGGTGGTATATAAAAAGTAGCCGGATCATCCGGAGCAGCCGGATCATATCCTGTAAAACCATCCCTCAGGTATTGTATGACCGGACTGTTTAGTTCAATCAATCCCCGGAGGATGCATTGGGCTATCTGGAAGGCTCCATATACATTGAAATGCGTATTGTCTTCCAACGGTTGGTCCTGTCCGGGAAATGTACCGGCGGGATAATGTACAAACCCCTGTTTGGACCCTTCTACTCCCCAGGCTTCATATAGGATCTGACTCATACTGTTGAGATCAATTAACGGAATTTGTTCCTCTTCTGCCAATTGCTTCATAGCGTTAGGATATTCTCCGTGAGTATTGACTACTTTTCCATGTTCATCAAAACGGCGCCGGTGCATAGGGGTGACCAGAATAGGCTGTACCCCTTTTGCCAATGCTTCTCTTAGGATATGCTTCAGGTCGCTTTTATAACTGGAATAAGGTCCTTTGCCTTCTCCGGTTTGCTTCTGGTCATTGTGTCCGAATTCAATGAGCAGGAAATCACCCGGTTTTACTTTTGTCAGCATCTTTGCCAATCGTTTGGAACTAACAAACGTATTGGCGGCCTGTCCGGATTCGGCATAATTGGCAATGGCTATTTTTTCTGTGAAGAAGGAAGGAAATACTTGTCCCCATCCACACCAGGGCTCCTGTCCTTCATCTACTACCGTGGAGTTCCCGGCCAAAAAGATAACCGGCAACCCACAGGCCGGTTGAATGGAAAGTTCCCGCACAGAGGGATTTTTACCATTAAATTCAAGAGTTAGTTTATCGTCCCAGATAAGTTTACCTCTTTCACGGGGATTAATCCGGACGGAATCCGTCTCCCCGATTTTAGTATTACGTATATTTACGGCAAACGTATAAACCGGAGAGTCTCCCGGTGCTGTTTTTATATTTCTCAGCATGATCCGGCGGGATTCGGATTTGACCGTAGTGCAACTTTCTTCTGTGTTACTTCCCAGCTTTACAGTCACCTGATAGGTTCCCTCCGGTAAATCTATGGAGAAAAACCAGGGCGTTCGATCACCGGGTCCTGTTCCCAGATCATATCCCCACGGGTTTCCATTGCCATATCTGGTGGACTCATTTATCCGGATGCCTTCTCCCGGTGAGGAGGAAAAGAGGAATTTATATTCCTGTGCAGCCACAGAAGCTGCAAGGAAGAAGAGAAGGAAAAGCCCCCCTCCTAACCTCCCCCAAAAGGGGAGGGAACTCAATAAATTTGTCATTACACTTAAATTATACGTTTACTTTTTAGATGAAATCCGAAGGATCAATCCAACGATTTATTCCATGTAAAAAACTTCCGGCAGCGGAATACTGACAGGAGAGTTATCGGGATTGGTTTCCATCAGATCGGCCATATAGGCCCACCATTTTTGTACAATGGGATTATCCCCCAAATCCTGGGAGGAACTATCCCCGCTTACTTTCTGGCAGGCAAACAGGATATTGGTATCTTTATCCCAGTAAATGCTGTAATCATATACACCAGACTCTTTTAATAATTGTTTTAACTCAGGCCATATCTGATTATGCCTTTTTTCATACTCTGCCTCGCATCCGGGCTTTAAAAACATTTTGAATGCTTCTCGTTTCATACTTAAAAGTTCTTTATCCTCCTGAAAGAGGAAGGAGGAGGATCATTTTTAGGTTATACACTCATTTATTTAATCTCCAATAATTTAATTTCATATTCTCCCCGGAGGAGCTGAGAGGCCTCAGAATATAGTTCCATCTACCCCAAAGATGGCAGCTCCGGTCTTAGGATCTTCCCTATAATATTGTACGGCACTATCGTTCATACGGGGATGGAGGGTTTGGATAAGTTTCATCATTTCGGCTCCGGCCAATAATACCGGACCATACCCGTGAGCCGCATATACATTGACCGGACGATAGTAATAAAAAGCCGGGTCAAATGCCATACCGGTACCTACACATACATCTTCGACCTGTCCCTGACCGTTTATTTTGGTACTAACCGCATGCCAGCCTAACTGTGCAACCGGACCATACGAAACGGCATCAATCCAGCCGTTATTAATTGCCCGGGCTATGCAATATACGAAAATAGCAGTAGCGGATGTTTCCAGATAGGAATCATTGCAGTCCAGCAACTGATGCCAGAATCCTTCGCCTGACTGACAGGCGGCAATCCCCTGTAAATGGGCTTTATACTGTTGCATGACTTCCCGGTAGCCCGGATGACTTTCGGGCAGTACGTCCAACACATCTGTCATGGTAAGCAGAGCCCACCCGTTGGCGCGTCCCCAATGGAAAGCCGGATGATATTCTACACCTTCGACCCATCCATGCCTGTATAACCCTTTTTCTTTCACAAACATTCGTTCTGAAAATTGCCGGATTTGTTTAACGGCTTCATCATAATATTTCTGTTCTCCGGTGAGCCGTCCCATTTCAGCAATGGCAGGGAGACTCATATACATATCATCCAGCCACAGGGTATTCATCTGGGGCCGTTTACGGGCAAAGGTGCCATCTGTCAGCCGGTACTCTTTATTCATGATAAAATCCATGTAGTTATCTATTATGGGCTGTAATTGGAAAGAAGGATGATTCATTTGCAACCGGATCATAGCTGCACACATGGCTCCGGCATCATCAAGCGCATGAGGCTGTAACATCTGCCGCATCTGGGGTTCAATCAGACCCCGGTTATCCATCAGGTTACGAAAATAAGGGGCTGTTTCTGCCAGCAGCCGGAAACGGTCATATACATAGTGGAGGTATTTCTCATCTCCTGTATTTTTCGCGACTTCCATCATACCTGAATAGGTGACACCCCATTCATAACTGGCCAGCCGGAAGGAACCTTTATCAAGTACACAATCGGTGTCGATCTTTTTATAATCGGTAACCGGCTGACCGGTTTTTGTATGTATAACACGAGCTGGTGTTTCACGGTCGAGAAATATAAATATCCGGTCCAGATCTTTTTTAATTTGTTCCGCTGTTATGATTCCGTATGGATTTTGATAGGCTGGCTCCAACAAATGTAACGGGGTATTAGAGTCATTGACCAGAGGTTGTTTTTCCTGGGCCATACTTATTGAGGAAACGGTAAGATGAATAATTCCTGCCAAAATCAGAAGTTGTCTTTTCATGATATTATCTTTTATAAACGAATTATCCTCCGGAAGGATATAGGGTTTTTACGAGAATAAAAATAGTCTTTTTTTTAGGTTCCACACACCGATTTACTACTTTTTTCCGGTAATTTTTATATGCTTTCTGTTATTGCACACCCGGCCAGTGAATGTTTTCACTATTCTCTATTTTAACCGTTTGTCCATCAGCAGTGGTTATCTGGGTATCTCTTACGACCCAGTTTTCCGCATGGGATACCCTTCCGGCAGTCTCCCCTTCAGCATTCAGCCAGCTAATGTGGAAATTCCGCATGGGAGATTCTTCGCTGCCTATAATATTGAAAATCTGTTTTGCATTCCGGATTGTAATATTGGTATAATAAATATCATGGAAATAGGGCATTCCCTCTTCCGGATTTACCTGTTCCAGCATTTTTGTCCAATGTTCCGGCAGATCAGTTCCCTCATATTCTTCCGGCAGCATGGAATAACTATACGCCGGATTCCAATTGACAGTTGCTTCAATAGCAACACCGACATCTTCCATTTCAATATCACGGAGATAAATATACGCTGTAGTTCCTCCACGGGTCAGAGCGGATTTAAGCCGGATGCCACAGGTGGTACCTTTGGCTTTCAAACCTTGTGCAAGAACATACCGGATACCTCCGGAAGTTTCACTGCCACAGGTTATCAGGCCACCTCCTGCCCGGGAAATACAATTGCGGATCACAATATATTCAGTGGGCCGGTTTACCCGTAACCCATCGGCATCACGCCCTGCCTTGAGGCAAAAATTATCATCATTGCAGTCTATATCACAGTTTTCTACCAGTATGTAGGAAGAAGAATCAATATCAATACCGTCGGTACTTGGTCCATGCCCTCCTTCATTGTTTTGAATGGTTACGCCCTCTACGGTACAATAAGAGGAATAAAGAAGTTGAATGGTCCAGAAACCGGCCTGTCTGAATGTCAGATCTTTTACTGTAATATCGGATGAGCCGGATACGAGAAGTGTACGGGGACGCCTGCAATCGTAGTCTACAATCCAGCGTAACCCCCGGGCTTCATATTCTTTACGCATTTCCCAATACAGATCCCAGAAGACTTTTCCCTGTCCGTGTACGGTTCCTTTGCCACTGATCATTGCATTCCGGGTATCCAGCACATTTAATAAAGCCGAAGGCCATTTCATTTCAATACCGGCCACACGTGTTTCGATCTCCGGATAATCTTCAATATCTGTACTTCCCAACAAAACAACTCCTTCGGGAATATGGAGATGTACTCCTTCTTTGATATAGATGGACCCGGACAAATAAGTTCCTTTTTCAAAAGTGACCATTCCTCCACCCTGTGCATGACAGTCGTCAATCGCCTGCTGAATAGCATGGGTTGATAGTACTTGCCCATCAGGATTCGCTCCATACGCATTGACTGACCAGGTTGTGGTTTGTTCCGGCAACTGACGGGCACCTACCTGACCGGTCCAGGCCAGTCCGGTACCTTCCTGTTTACAGGCGGTACAGAAAAACAAACATCCCATTGAAAATAAAAGAAGCGCTGTTTTTTTCATTATTTCCGGCCCAATTTTTCTTTTAACTTCATGACCTCTACTGCTGTATCAATGATCAGCCCCAGCCCATGCTTTTCATTTTCTCCAACCGGACGATTATAATAGAACGGCAGATCGTCTGTTATACCTGTCCCGACACAGACATTCCGGAAATAGCCTTCTTCTGTAATCTGGGTATCTTTTAATGCCTGCCAGCCGGCCCATACGATCCGTTGATAATCCGCATCAATCCATCCGTTATTAATTGCTTTGGCTATGCCATATACATACATGGCTGTTACCGAAGATTCGTCATAAGAATCTGATTTGTCTACTAACTGATGCCACATGCCCCGTGCATTCTGATAGCGTGAGGCTCCTACGATTTGCCTTTCGGTCATGGCTATTAATTCATTGCGTTGGGGATGTCCGGCAGGTAATACCTCTAAGAGCCTCACTAAAGAGACCATGATCCATCCGTCTGCTCTTCCCCAAAAAGCAACCCCATTCCGTTGGTAATCGGTGTAATAACAATGATAGAATAATTGTTTTTCGGGACACCACAAATAGTTTCCGATTTGGAGAATCTGTTTGGCTGCCTCATCAAAATATTTCTTCTCGCCGGTCATTTTTCCCATCTGCGCAAGAAAGGAAACACTCATATAAACATCATCTGCCCAGACTGTCATTTGGCGGGGCGTTTTCCTGCACAGGGTACCATCTTCGAGGCGGTCCTGTCCTTCCATTATATGACAGGCTGCATTTTCAATGTATTCTTTATATTCAGGACGGGGATCTAACCCACAGACTTCGATGACTGCTGCCCCCATAGCCCCGCAATCATCTAACTCTTTAAAATTCCATAACTGCCCGAAAGGCCAGTGCCAATGGTTGCGGTCAAAACGGAAACTGTTTTTAAAATATTCAAAGTTGGCGAATCCAAATGCCACATGCTTTTTTGCATATTCAATATATTCCGGCTGCTCCAGGTAAGTGCCGAGGTTGACCATACTCATATCTAATACACCATTGGAATAATGCCATTCTGTAAGAGGACTTTTAAATGTCACATCTTCTCCTTCGGGAATTTCGCTTGTGCTGTTATAAACGGTTCCGGTTTTTACTCCTACGAATTGTGTCACCGGTTGTTTCAAAATATTATCTGCCACGGCCCGTATCGCTTCTTCGTCGGAGCGTTGCCGGGCAAATAAAACGGTTCCTGTTAAAAGGAAGGCCGGTAATAATGTGATTAGTCTTTTCATATACTACTTTGTTTTTCCTTGTATTTATTTCCTGATAGCTGTAATTTTTTCTAATGAACGATATTCTTTAATTCGTCCGGTGCATCCTGCGTATGCGTATGTAACCGCTCCCCTTCCTCTTTCATAAGATCCTCTATTAAAGAGAGATCTAAAGAATGTTCCGGAACAAAACGATGTGAATTCATATAAGTAAGAATAGAATAGTATAGTTGACGGGCTACCGGCCGGTGGTCCAAACCTGATGTAAGATCAACACTACATACTATAATTTTTCCTTTTCCTACATTCGCTTCAAAAAGCATTCCTAATTTACGGTTTATAAACCAGGTATCTATCGGCTGAATAACCGGTTGATAAGCCGCAGGGAAATTGGTCATTTCCATTACATCTGCTTCATGAATTAACTCCCACCATTGTAAACCGGTGTAGGTATCGGTCGGGAAATCCCTAAACACAGGATGATAATTGTTTATTAAAGTGCCTACTGTATGAGGCGGCCGCATCTTAAACCAGGAGGTATTCCAGAAGGCAGGTGTCATATATTGTACGACCTCTTTTCCCTGTTTTACTTTTCCGGCCGGCAAAAGCAATACGTTTCCGCCTGCCTGAAGAATAGACCGGGTTTGTTCATCCAATGTGTCTGTAATATGTATATTGGTTAAGTTTACCTGCGGTAATTCTGATGGATACACCCAGAAGTCCCAGTGATTTACAACTTTACTACAAGGCAAACCAACTTCCAGTATAAACTTTCCGGCTTTTGTATGGCCTGTTAATGGATAAGAAATGGTTCCCAGATGCTGACAGTTACCGATCCCAATATCTTTTTTATCCAATGATCCCTGTGCCAGGATTTTACCATAAGGGTCTTTTATTTTCCACTGGACCTCTGCATGCAGAAGTGGTTTTTCACCAAAATGAGAGATTTCTATTCCGGCTGTCAATGTTTCATCGGTAATAAAAACAAACTTTTCCATCCGCGATAATAAAACCGTAGGAGCACAAAATTCCCTGAATTCAGAAGAAGTTATATATCCTTTTTCTTCCCAGAAAGCATTCAGAAGTCCTACCAGAGCAGTTCCCTGGCCGGAATAATCATTTAAACTCAATAACTGGAAACCGGCATAATCAGGAGTACGGAATGTTTTTTCTATTTCATGTTTATAAGTAAGGGCCTGGAGTTTTCCGCTTGCCATCAAAAAGTCGGCGGCTAATTCGCCCATATTGCGGTCAGACAAATCTTCTCTGAATAATTCAAAATTCCTGGCACGCATGACTCCCGTATATTTTTTTATTTCTGAGAAATCCGGGAAGACGCACCACTGCCCGGTTTCGTGAGAGACATAGGGTTGCTGTACAGTATCAATCCGGGAACGATAATCTGATCCGGACTCCGGCAACTGATCCCAGGCTACTCCACGGGCACCGGCTTTGACATGAAATTGATTGTTAGGTTGCCATGCCCAGCTATTTCCAACAGATGCTCCGGTATAAACACGCCGGGGATCCGTAGCTTTCCAATAATCTACAAAATCACTGACCCAGGGGACCCAGCGGCCACGGGGTTCATTCCCGCAGGCCAGCATACAGTAAGAAGCATAATTACCATATTCTTTGGTCAATCTTTTTGTTTCTTCCAATAAATATTCATCAATCGGATACCCATCTCCTAATGAAATGCCATGATTAGGCCAGCTGGGGCCTTCCGGCTGTAAATAAAATCCGACTCTGTCGGCAGCTATAAAGGCAGCTTCGGGAGGACAAAATGAGTGAAAACGCATGTGGTTTAAGCCCCATTCACGACAGATACGAAACACTCTTTCCCAGGATTCTACGTCCATCGGAGCATATCCGGTAAGAGGAAATACACAATTTTCAACGGTACCCCGTAGCATGGTTTTCCGTCCATTAATATAAAAGTACTTTCCCCGGATTGTAAACTCACGCATTCCAAACCGGACCTCCCTCACATCCTGCTTATTACCTGTTTCAACAGTAACTTTCAGGTTGTACAGATTCGGGTGAAACTCATCCCATAATTGCATTTCCTCTCCTATCCACAAATCAAGTTCTATGGGTTCGGACAATTGAGAGGCTTTAAATGTTTGCACCAAAGGTTGAACAGCATGTGTATGCTCCCCATTAAAACTCCTGGCCTCTAATTTGATCATTCCGGAAGAAGTTCCCACCACATTTACTTTTACTTTTGCTGTTTTGGTATGAATATCCGGATAGACCTGTACATCTTCTATATAGGTTTTAGGCGTCGTCCGTAACTCAATCTTTCCGACCACACCATTCCAGTTGCCCTGTGTCTGGTCTGTAATACTATGCGAATCTTTCCCGACATCAATATCCTTAGTACGATTGTCAATCCGGATCGTAATATTATTTTTTCCGGATTTTAAATAAGAGGTAATTTCATACTGATGAGGAATCGACAAAGAGTTTTGCATTCCCACCTCTTTTCCATTTACCCATACCATTGTTTCGGTATGAGGCCGTTCTAAAAAAAGAAGTACCCGGTCTTTTTTCCAGGAAGATGGAATATTGACCTCCTTCTGATACCAGGCAGCTCCGGCATAATATTTAACAGGAGTAAGCCAGAATGGCAATTTAAGATTATCCTGTCTGCGAAACTTTTCCAACCGGGGATTATAGAAGAATGAACTATCATATATACTGGCTGTCCAGGGAGTATGAAGAGTCACCTCCTCTCCTTTATAGTTTTCAGTCATAGAACCCGGTAAACAAATCCGGTCTTCCAATGGAGTTAAAAACCATTTTTCTTTTATCCCTACATCCATTGAATCCATACGGAAGTTCCATTCACCAGCCAAATCTAAAGATGGATTCTGACTATACACAGAAATAAACAAAAAAAGAAATAATAAAACGGTTAATCCTCGTGAAAGATTTCTCATGCGCATGGTAGATAAAAAGTTAGAACAAACAATTAAATGCAAAAATAACACTAATTCCTTATACAAAAAACATATCTTCTTTCCAAAACCTATAAAATCTGCTCACAAACAGATTTTCTTCCAACTCTTTTTTGCCTTAGTC
>JAJQES010000322.1 GCA_021201565.1 Tannerellaceae bacterium | reverse complement strand
TTAAAGCCAAAGATGCGGATACGGTTTACAAAGAAGTAAAGAAAATTCCCTGGGAAGATTTTATTACGCTGGATAAGACGTTTGCGATTGATTCGGTGGTTCATTCGGAAGATTTCAATCATTCCAAATTTGTGGCTTACCGGACAAAAGATGCGATCGTGGATTACTTTATGGAGAAGTTTGAGAAGCGTCCTTCTGTGCGTGTCAACAAGCCGGATCTGTATGTGAATATACATATTTCTCATAATGACTGCACTATATCCATCGATAGCTCAGGAGAAAGTCTTCATAAACGAGGGTACCGGGTAGAGCAGACGGAAGCTCCTCTGAATGAGGTGCTGGCAGCTGGAATGATTCTGAAAACCGGCTGGAAAGGGGACTCTAATTTTATTGATCCTATGTGCGGCTCCGGTACGTTGTTGATTGAAGCGGCTATGATCGCGTTAAATATTGCACCGGGTATTCACCGGAAAGAGTTTGCTTTTGAGAAATGGATTGATTTTGACGCAGACCTGTTTGACCGGATATATAATGACGAGTCCCAGGAACAAAAATTTGAATTTAAATGTTACGGTTCCGATATTTCGGCCGCAGCTATTGAAGTAGCCCGTGAGAATGTCAGAAGTGCCGGACTGGCAAAATATATAGAATTCCAGGTGTTACCTTTCCAGCAGTATGCTGAAGCGATCCATCCCGGTATACTGGTGACTAATCCTCCTTATGGAGAACGAATCTCTTCCCGTGATCTGATGGGATTGTATGGAATGATCGGTGAACGGTTGAAACATGTATTTAGCGGTTATAAAGCCTGGATCCTGAGTTATAAGGAGGAGTGTTTTGACAAAATCGGTCTTCGTCCGAATGAGAAGGTGAAACTGATGAATGGGTCTCTGGAATGTGAATACCGTTGTTATGAAATGTTTGAAGGGAAAAATAAGGAATATAAAAAAGCTATTCATGAAGAAGGGGAACGTTCTTTTTCTCAGGACAGACTTCAACGGCGGGAGGGTAAACCGGTAACACGCAGACCGGATGCTCCTGTTGATTTTAAAACAGCCCGGATAGACCGTCCCGAGCGGCGTTTTGCCGCTGCACGTGCAGCGGAGGAAGAGGAAGCTATCTATACTCCGTCTTCAAAGAAATTCAGGGAGAAAACCGGAAAACCTTCTTTTAAAGAAGACCGGAAGGAGTCCCGCACCGGAAAGAAACTTTTTAAAAAGCGGAGAAATAATGAGTTTTAAAAGTCTGTTCACTTTTATCTTATTTATTTTAAGTATCTCTATGGGGATAAATGCACAGGAGAAAACACTCACCTTACAGGACCTGATACCGGGAGGAAAAACGTATAGCCGTTTTGTGCCACGGAATCTGCGTCAATTACAATGGGTTGGCGACCAGTATCTGTATGTAAAAGGCGATACGCTTCTGATAGGTACTCCGGGGAAGAAAATCGAAAAAGAGATTACTCTCCAACACTTGAATGAGACTTTATCAGTAGCCGGAAAAAATACTATCTCTTCACTGCCTTCTTTTTTCGTTCCCTGTCCGGACCGTCCGGAAGTGGCTTTTGTTCATAAGTATCACCGGTATCATTATGATTTTCTGAATGAAGAAGTGACTGCTGATTATTCTTTGGACAGCCTGTGGAGTAATTACGAGTTTGCACCGGTTAGCGGTCTGCTTGCATTTACAGAGGGCAATAATATCCGGATCCTGACTCTGGATAATAAAGTGGTGGATGTGACCCGGGAGACCACTCCGGGGATTGTTTGCGGACAAGCGGTTCATCAACGTGAATTTGGAATCTATAAAGGATTGTTCTGGTCACCGTCAGGCGATGCCCTGGCATTTTACCGGATGGACGAAACTATGGTTACTGATTATCCTTTAGTAAACATCTCGGCCCGTTGTGCGAAAGCCGAACCTTTTACATATCCGATGGCCGGAATGAAAAGCCATCAGGTGACTGTAGGTGTTTTCTATCCGGCGACCGGTAAGACTATCTGGTTGCAGACCGGGCTTCCGAAAGAGAAGTATCTGACTAATATTAGCTGGAGCCCGGATGGAGCTTTTATTTATATAGCAGAGTTAAACCGGGATCAGAATGAAATGCAGCTGGTTTGTTACGACGCGGCTACCGGAGAAAAAGCCGGTGTTCTGTTCGGGGAGACCAGTTCAACATACGTTGAACCTCAGCATCCGGTTTTATTTTTACCTGGAAATTCCCGCCGGTTTATCTGGCAAAGTGAACGAGATGGATATAATCACCTGTATTTGTACACCACTGAAGGAGAGTTAGTGAAGCCGTTGACTTCGGGTTCATGGGTGGTAAAAAGCGTATTGGGATTTGATAAGAAAGGGGAGCATGTTTTTATCCTTTCTACCGAATCTTTTCCCGGGGACCCGGCAGGAAATGCGACAGCAATGGATACGTATGCCTGGAAAGTGAATCTGAAAAACGGACGCCGTACTTGTCTGACACCTGTGAAAGGGGTACATCAGGCTTTACTAAGTGCTACCGGAAACTATTTGATAGATTCCTATTCTTCGCCGATAATTCCCCGTAAAATTGAACTTGTCCGGGTGGCAAACGGTCAACGGCAAAAATTATTGGAAGCAAAGGACCCATTCCGCAATTATACAATGCCGGTGATAGAAGCCGGACAGATCAAAGCGGCTGATGGAGTTACTGAACTGAATTACCGGATCGTAAAACCGCATAATACGGATGAGACGAAAAAATACCCTGCTATTGTGTATGTATATGGTGGGCCACATGCTCAGTTGGTAAATGGCAGCTGGCAATATGGAGTACGTGGATGGGACCTGTATATGGCGCAGAAAGGCTATATTGTCTTTACAGTAGATGGGCGGGGATCCGCTTCCCGTGGGCATGCTTTTGAGAGTGCTATTTTCAGAAATCTCGGAGAGAATGAAATGGCGGACCAGTTGAAAGGGGTTGACTTCCTGAAATCTTTACCCTATGTGGACCAGGAACGGATCGGTGTGCATGGCTGGAGCTATGGCGGGTTTATGACTACCAATCTGATGCTGACCTATCCGGAAGTTTTTAAAGCCGGTGTTGCCGGAGGGCCGGTAATTGACTGGCATTTATATGAGATTATGTATGGTGAGCGGTATATGGATCATCCGAAAACCAATCCTGACGGATATAAACGTGCTAATCTTAACCTGAGGGCTGACCGGTTAAAAGGGCGTTTGTTGTTGATTCACGGGGATATGGATCCGGTGGTCGTATGGCAGCATAGCCTGGGATTCCTGAAAGCATGTGTAGAAGCGGGTACTTATCCGGATTATTTTGTTTATCCGGGTCATAAGCATAATGTGACGGGGAAAGACCGGCCTCATTTATATGAGAAGATTACCCGTTATTTTGAGGATTTCCTGTAATAGCAAATATTTAAAACTTAATTATATGAATATTTTATTGTTGGGTTCCGGAGGACGTGAACATGCGTTGGCCTGGAAAATAGCACAAAGTCCGAAAGTTGATACGTTATTTATCGCACCGGGAAACGCCGGAACAGCTCAGACAGGAGTAAATATTGCGATCAATGCGACAGATTTTCCGGCTATCCGGGATTTTGTCTTATCCAATCAGGTAAATATGGTCGTGGTTGGTCCGGAGGATCCACTCGTGAAAGGAATCTATGATTATTTTAAAAATGACGAAGCTCTTAAAGAGATCCCTGTGATAGGACCCGGCAAAGAAGGGGCCCAACTGGAAGGGAGTAAGGATTTTGCCAAAGCTTTTATGATGCGGCATGGTATTCCTACAGCCGGTTATAAAAGTGTATCTGCCGGAAATTTACAGGAAGGCATTGCGTTTCTGGAATCAGTGAAAGCTCCGTATGTTTTAAAAGCAGATGGATTGGCTGCAGGAAAAGGTGTGCTTATACTGGATTCGTTGGAAGAGGCTAAAAAGGAATTGACTAATATGCTGGAAGGCATGTTTGGTGAGGCCAGCAAAACGGTAGTGATTGAAGAATTCCTCGATGGGATCGAATGTTCTGTCTTTGTTATGACAGATGGGAAGGATTATAAAATCCTGCCCGTAGCGAAAGATTATAAGCGGATCGGTGAAGGGAATACCGGATTGAATACCGGTGGAATGGGAGCTGTTTCTCCTGTACCATTCGCCAACGATGAGTTTATGGATAAGGTCGAAAAGCGTATCGTGATCCCTACTGTACAGGGTCTGAAAGAAGAGGGGATAGACTATAAAGGGTTTATCTTTTTAGGATTAATAAAAGTAGAGGGAGAACCTATGGTCATTGAATATAATTGCCGTATGGGAGACCCCGAAACCGAAGTGGTGATGTTGCGTATTGCTTCCGACTTTGTGGAGCTGCTGGAAGGGGTTGCAACAGGCACTCTGAAAGAGAAAGAGTTGACTTTTGATCCGCGTGCGGCAGTAACCGTTATGCTGGTTAGCGGTGGGTATCCGGAAGCATACGAAAAGAATAAGGTAATTACCGGTCTGGAAAGTGTTTCTTCTGAAAATATTGTGTTTCATGCAGGAACTAAAGAAGAAAACGGACAGATCCTGACCAATGGTGGGCGTGTGATTGCGGTTAGCTCGTATGGCGAAACTAAAGAAGAAGCGTTGAAAAAGTCGTTTGAAGGAGCACAGACTATCGGTTTTGATAAAAAATATTTCCGTAGCGATATAGGATTCGATCTCTGAGAATGAAAGAAAGAAGAGCAGAATACCGGAAACCGATCCGTTTATCCGTTCCGGGTGTATATGTGTATACACTCGGTATTTCTTTGGTCTGCTGGATAAGCGGTTACCTTTTTTCAGTCGGATATCCTGTTTATGGAGAGGTGTCTGCCACTCCTTTATGGAATACTATCTGCCGGATTTTGCCTGATAAAACCATTACTTATCTGATCGGTCTGGTACTTACTGCCGGCGGGGCGTTGCTAATCCAGCGTGCCAACTATGTATTGGGACTGGTGCGTGAGAAGACCTTTCTCCCTTTTGTCCTTTATATATTACTGATCAGTACCAATATTGAATTTTTCCCGTTCAAATCGACCTCCGTTGGGATTTTTTGTTTAATATTAGGGCTTTATTTTCTTTTTAAATCCTACCATGATCCGTATAGCCAGGAGAATACTTATAAAACGGCCCTGTTGATTGCAACAGGTAGTTTGTTATGGGTGCATATTCTTTGGTTCTTTCCGTTATTCTGGTATGGAATGTACAAGTTTAAGTGTTTGAATCTAAGAGCAATCTTAGCTTCTTTACTGGGTTTTCTTACAGTTTACTGGTTTTTGCTTGGCTGGAGTGTCTGGAAACAGGATTTCTCATTTCTTGCTTTCTCTTTTACAACATTATGGAAAATACAGTTGTTGGATTTTTCACAGGGAGACCCAACCGGCTGGATTACTATACTGATCGTTGCTTTGTTTATTACATGTGCAGCGGTATATATTCTGACACATGAGCATGAGGAGGCTTTGCGGACACGCCAGTATTTATCTTTTCTGATGGTGTTTACAGTTTGTTCGTTCCTTTTGTTTTTCCTGTATGGTCAATCTTCGGAAGAGTTTTTGATCGCAGCCTGTGTTCCTGCTTCTATATTGCTGGCACATTTTTTTGCGGTGAATAAAAACCGGCTTGTTTTCTGGGGATACCATTTGTTTGTAATCATGTTGGGTATGATCATATTAGGTAATTTATGGAGTTCTGGAAGTTACTGATTGAAAATGTATCGGAATTTTTAGTTGAATACGGCTATATCGGCGTGTTTTTCGCCTCTTTTCTGGCTGCTACCATCCTTCCTTTTAGCAGTGAAATTGTACTGACCGGTGTAATTGGAGCAGGTGCTTCTTACTGGCCTTGTATGATCTCTGCAACAATCGGGAATTTTCTGGGAGGTATGAGCTGTTACTGGTTAGGAATGCTGGGGAAAACCGAATGGATTGAAAAGTATCTGAAAATGAAACCGGATAAGCTGGAGAAGATTCAGGAGTGGTTGAAAGGAAAAGGGGCGTGGACTGCCTTTTTTGTATTTTTACCCGGTGTCGGTGACTTCATTGCTGTGGCCCTGGGATATCTCCGGGCTAATATCTGGGTAGTAGCAATTACTATGTTTCTTGGAAAGGCGATCCGGTATTGGGTAGTTATAGAAGCTTTGTTTAAATTTTTTAAACTCCAGGAATATCTGGCCTGACATATATCTGTTATCATGGAATTCAAAACAACTGTAACGATTCCACCGGGTGGATTTCAGATCTCTCCCAAAGAAAAGACCATTCTGTTAGGTTCCTGTTTTGTTGAAAATATTGGAACTTATCTGGTTGAAAATAAGTTTCAGGTGGATCTGAATCCATTTGGAATTATTTATAATCCGGCTTCTGTCGCTTCTTCTTTATACCGTTTACAGGACCCGGAACCGTTCCGTATCACAGACCTTTTCCAGCATCAGGGAGTATATCATAGCTTTTCTCACCACAGCCGTTTTTCAGGTACTGACCCGGAACAGGTATTATCACATATCAATAGACGTTTACAAACTTCCTCCGATATGTTGTGTAATATAGACCGGTTGATTATTACGTTTGGAACTGCCCGGATTTACAAAGAGAAAATTAGTGGCAGGGTCGTGTCAAATTGCCATAAACTTCCGGATAAAACGTTTGATCGTGTTTTCCTGTCTGTAGAGGATATTGTATTGGAATGGAAAACATTACTTGCTGTACTTTTTAAGAAACGGCCCGGTTTGCAAATCCTGTTTACAGTGAGTCCGGTTCGTCACTGGAAAGATGGTGCACATGGAAACCAACTTAGTAAAGCGACCCTTTTACTGGCAGTTGAACAATTATGTGGATTATATCCCGGACAGATTCATTATTTCCCTTCGTATGAAATTATGCTGGATGAATTGAGGGATTACCGCTTTTATGCGGATGATATGTTGCATCCTTCGCCTCTGGCTCTCCGGTATATACGGGAACGGTTTGCAGATACTTATTTTACTCCTGAAACTCAAGAACTCCTAATAGAGTGGGAAGTGATCCGGAAAGCATTGCTACATAAGCCTTTTCATCCGGATAGTGAGGCTTATCGTTCTTTCATTATGCAAACTTTGTTAAAAGCAGAACAACTTGAACAGAAATTTCCTTATTTTTATATGACAAAAGAGAGGGATTTGTTACTGTCAAAATTGAAATAAAGATGGAATATAATATCCGGGAGATTGCCGCTATTTTGGGTATCCACACTCAAAAGCTGACCGATGATACAATTAGTATATTGCTTACAGACAGCCGTCGTTTATCTGATCCTACAGAGAGTCTCTTCTTTGCGATCACTACTAAAACGAATGACGGTCATAAGTTTATCCCTGAATTATACCGGTTGCGTGTCCGTAATTTTGTTGTAAGTGAATCATTCAGGGGAAAAGAAAATATGCCGGACGCAAATTTTCTGGTTGTAAAAGATCCATTACGTGCTCTTCAACGGATAGCTGCTTATCATCGTAAACGATTTTCAATTCCGGTTGTTGGAATTACCGGTAGCAACGGAAAAACAGTTGTGAAGGAATTCCTATACCAGTTGCTTCATGAAGATTTCCGCATTGTGCGTTCTCCCCGTAGTTATAATTCGCAGATCGGTGTGCCGCTGTCTGTCTGGCAGATGAATGAAAAACATACGTTAGGTATTTTTGAAGCGGGTATTTCCCAAACGGACGAAATGGAGCGGATCGAACCGGTGATTTTACCTACAATCGGTATTTTTACTTCCATTGGGGAAGCTCATCAGGAAAACTTTTTTTCGATCAATGAGAAATGCCGCGAGAAACTGCTTCTTTTTAAAAACTGTGAAGCCATTATATATAATGCGGATGATATCATCATTAGTAATAATATGGAAGCGGCTTGTTTATCTCATAAATCAATTGCCTGGAGCCGGACAGATACGGATGCGCCTTTGTTTATTGATTCTATTCAGAAAAAGGGCGATCATTCAATTATTACCACCACTATGCTGGGATTGACTGAGCAGTTCCGGATTCCTTTTACCGATGATGCTTCGATCGAGAATGTGATCCATTGTTTGGCATTGATGCTGTATCTTAAACCGACCAGTGCAAAGAATACGGCAAAATTCCGCTTACTGGAGCCCGTGGATATGCGTCTGGATATAAAGGAAGGAATTAATAATTGTATTCTTATTAATGACACCTATAACTCAGATATCAATTCCCTTGATATCGCCTTGGATTTCCAAAGTAGCCGTGCGGTGGATGATTCGATGAAACGAACATTGATCCTGTCGGATATATTGCAATCAGGAGCATTACCGAAATCTCTTTATAAGAAGGTGGCGGATATGGCCAGGCGCCGGGGAGTGAACCGGGTTATCGGGATTGGGCGTGACCTGTGGGAACAGAAGGATTTATTCCCGATGGAAAAGGAGTTTTACCGGACTACAGATGAGTTTTTGAAGAAAGACCTGAGGAAAAAATTTTCCAATGAACTGATTCTGTTGAAAGGTTCCCGTCATTTTCATTTTGAACGAATCAGTGAGCGTCTGGAGAAAAAAGTGCATGAAACGGTATTAGAGGTCAATCTGGATGCCGTGATCCAAAACCTGAACTATTTCCGTTCTTTACTAAAACCTGAAACCCGCGTTATTTGTATGGTCAAAGCTTCCGGGTATGGGGCCGGGCCGTATGAACTGGCCAAGACATTGCAGGAGCACCGGGTGGATTATCTGGCGGTTGCTGTGGCAGATGAAGGAGTTGACCTGCGTAAACAGGGAATCTCTATTCCGATTATGGTCATGAATCCTGAATATGGCAGCTTTAACATGTTACTGGAAAACCAGCTTGAACCGGAAATCTATAATTTCCGTCTGTTAGATGCTTTATTGCGGGAGATTAAGCGCCGGGGTATCACGAATTATCCGGTACATATTAAGTTTGATACCGGCATGCACCGGTTAGGTTTTTCGCCGGAAGATGTTCCGGAGATCTATCGTCATTTAAAAGGACGGGAAGGACTGGTTGTCCGTTCTGTTTTCTCTCATCTTTCGGGTAGTGACGGACCGGAGTTCGATGAATTTACCCGGCAGCAATACGAGAAACTGGTAACAGCTGCCGATGAACTGGAAAAATTGCTGGATTATAAAATAGAGAAACATATTCTGAACTCAGCCGGTATTGAACGTTTTCCGGAGTACCAGTTGGATATGGTACGATTAGGGATTGGCCTGTATGGTATCAGTTGCCGGGATCATGCTCTTTTGAAGAATGTGTCTACCCTGCGTACTGTGATCCTGCAAATACAGGAGGTGCCGGCAGGTGATTCGGTAGGGTATAGCCGCAGGATGTTTGTGGACCGGGATTCACGGATAGCGGTTTTGCCTATCGGATATGCGGACGGATTGAACCGGCATCTCGGGAACCGGCATGGTGAAGTCTGGATCAATGGCCATCGTTGCCCGATTATTGGAAATATCTGTATGGATATCTGTATGGTGGATGTGACCGATATTGAGGCAAAAGAAGGCGATCCGGTGATCGTGTTCGGTGAGGAGTTACCCGTCTGGGAAGTGGCAGATAAACTGGATACGATCCCTTATGAAATATTGACTACCATTTCGACCCGTGTAAAACGGATATATTACCGTGAATAGGTTTTCGGATAATAGGTAAAGCTTTATAAGTTGTATATATTGCACAGAATAAGTACTTTTGTGCCGAAAACAAAATAATTAAGTATGAGTCATAATTTATTGAAAGGCAAGAGAGGTATAGTATTTGGTGCGCTGAATGATATGTCAATTGCCTGGAAGGTAGCAGAACTGGCTGTCGAAGAAGGTGCTGTCATCACGTTAAGTAATACACCGATGGCAATACGGATGGGGGACCTGAATACATTAGGGGACAAACTGAATGCTCCGGTCATTCCGGCTGATGCTACCAGTGTGGAAGATCTGGAAACTGTTTTTAGCCAATCTGTTGAATTATTAGGCGGAAAGATTGATTTTGTATTACATTCTATCGGTATGAGTCCGAACGTACGTAAAAAACGTACGTATGATGATCTGGATTATGGAATGTTACAAAAGACCCTGGATATTTCTGCTGTTTCTTTCCACAAAATGTTACAGGTCGCAAAGAAACTGGATGCGATCGCTGACTATGGCTCTGTGGTTGCTCTTAGCTATGTAGCGGCACAACGGACATTCTTTGGGTATAATGATATGGCAGATGCCAAAAGCCTGTTGGAATCAATTGCCCGTAGTTTCGGTTATATCTATGGACGTGAGAAAAACGTTCGTATCAATACTATTTCCCAGTCTCCGACCCCTACTACTGCCGGTAGTGGTGTAAAGGGAATGGAGAATTTATTGGATTTCTCCAATAAAATGAGTCCGCTGGGGAATGCAAGCGCCGAAGAATGTGCAGCTTACTGTATTACATTATTCTCGGACTTTACCCGGAAAGTTACGATGCAAAATCTATTCCATGATGGAGGATTCTCCAGTATGGGTATGAGTCTGCGTGCGATGAACCAGTATAGCAAAGGAATGGAAGAATTTACCGATGAAAACGGTAATATTATCTACGGCTAAACTCAATTGACAATTGACAATCGCAGATCGGCTTCAAGCCAATGCACAATTGACAATTTGAAGAAACCATGAAGTTGTAACAATTGTTATTTCTAAAATATATTGAGAAAGCAGGGATTCATCCTGGTCACTTTTTCATTGTCAATTATCAATTGTCAATTGTCAATTTTAAAACTATGTTGATTAAAATTTATCCTCAGAACCCGAATCAGAAAGAGATTGATAAGGTGGTTCATATTCTCCGTGAAGGGGGACTGGTTATTTATCCTACGGATACTGTTTATGCTATCGGTTGTGATGCTCTGAATGTAAGGGCTGTGGAGAAGATTTGCCAGATAAAGGGGATTAATCCGCAAAAAAGTAATCTTTCTATTATTTGTTATGACTTGTCTAATCTCAGTGAATATGCCAAAGTCACTAACGCGGCTTTTAAATTGATGCGTCGCTATCTGCCGGGACCTTATACCTTTATTCTTCCTACCAGTGGGGAACTTCCTAAAATTTATAAGAAACGAAAAGAGGTCGGTATCCGTGTACCTGATAATGACATTATACGTGCGATAGTCAAGGAACTGGGTAACCCGGTCATGTCTACATCCATTCATGATGATGACGAATTCATCGAATATACTACCGATCCGGAACTGATCTATGAAAAATATGAACACCTGGTGGATCTGGTAATAGATGGAGGTGCCGGCGGGATAGAACCTTCTACGGTAGTTGATTGTACAACAGATAATTTTGAAATTATCCGTCAGGGAAAAGGGGAAATCACTTTTTAAGAATCTATCTGCTTTGCAAATCTTAAGAAGTACACATTTTCTGTCTGAAAACTAAATTTACAATACCATGAAAAATATACTTCGCAATATAGTGCGAATACTCTATTATTATCTCATACATATTCTATTTTTAGCTGGTAGTGTAATTCTTCATAATTATTTTGTTATAATAAAAGGATATATGTGGGACAAACCTTATGATGTGGCGAATTGGGATCATAGTTATCATTTTCCTATAGCTATTTTAACTGCGATCATTATGAGTGTATTTTATTCCATTCCCTGTACAGCACTTAGTCTTTATCGTCCACAAAAGCGACTTATCCGTTACCTGCAACCTTTCCTCTATATCTTATTATATATAATTATCTGGATAGAAGTCTGCTATGATACTTGTTGGTCAAATATAACAACCTTAGGAAATACATGGCTTCCTGAAGAAGTTCGTGAAGTTGTTTTTAGTACTCCGTGGTTTACGATACTTCTGATCTTTTGCAGTGCCTTTCTCACCTGGTTACTGATATGTATACCATCGATATGCAAACATTTCCAACTTGTCAAATCCCCGGAATAAGATTAGTTAATCCATTTTGGTAGGATCGTTATTATAACATCCGATTTTTTCCGGATGGTCTTTTAGGGTAGCTTTTCTGCTGAGATGTTTTAGCTGTCTGAACATAAAAATATCCCATGGTTCACTTCATATACCAGGAAAACGAATAATCTCTATTCCGGAAATAGAAAGAGGGTGTCTCTACGAAAAGAGAGACACCCTCTTTTATTTTTCTATATCTGTCAGATCCTTAAAATGTCATGTTTAACTGCATAATATAAGTTCTGGGAGCGGCAACAGACATAGGACGTACGCTATATTCTTTATTGAA
>JAJQES010000220.1 GCA_021201565.1 Tannerellaceae bacterium | reverse complement strand
GACATAGGACGTACGCTATATTCTTTATTGAATAAGTTATTTATGGAGAACTGAACCTGTACATCTTTAGTCACTTTAATACCTGCCCTCAAATCCATTAGAAAATAAGGTTTGTTAATGTTTTCCCAGTAAGTTCCCAATGTTTCACCGTCAATATTTCCAAATAATAATTCCCGTACATAATCCATTACTTCAGGCTGGATTTTGGGGCGTTCATCCACCATCAGATAGTCAACGGCCAGCGTTTTACTTTTCCAGGTCATATTTGTCCCGATACTCAACCGTTTCCATTCATAGTCAAATGTCCCTTTGATCGTATGTTTTTGGCGGTATTTAAGATATTTGGATTCATTGGATTTCTCTTTCATCTGTAACGGGTCCGTGTAAGTTTTCTCTTCTTCATTCCGTTTTTTATAGTCTACATCTTCCGGCACCAGATAAACATATCCGAAATTGTATACCAGTTTGCTACCTGGCGTAATGTTCCATACACCCTGGGTAGACATGTCCAGACCATAAATACGGGCTTTGGAAACATTATAGAATTGAGCTCCTACGCCCGGAAAATGTCTCTGGCTAAGCATACTGATCAGATCCTGGGTACTATTGATATACTCATAGCTTGTGTTATCAAAAATCCCAAAATGGAATTCGATCATATCAGTATATTGAGTATAGAAGGCAGCCATATCCAGAAAACCCTGGAAATTCCCTATTTTGTATCCCTGTTTGATCCCGATTTCAGCATTTATTCCTTTTTCTGCTTTGACGTCCGGATTGGGATATACGCCGGCACCTCCAATATCTTTCCGGGCATACTTTTCAGTTAACGAGGGATACCGGTATCCTTGTCCAAAGGAAGCACGCAGGAAACTGTATTCTGCTAACTGATAGTTCAGACCTCCCCGGAAGATCGGTTTTACCGGGATAGTTGTCCCAAAGAATTTGGTTTCTGCTTCACGGTAATAGGAATCCACCCGGTAATATTCGGAACGAAATCCCACTGAAATACCTAACCGGTCAAAGAACCGTTGATCATACTGGAAATAAATAGCACCATTGTCGCTATTATGATTTCCTGTTGTTAATGAATTGGTTATTGCATGTTCATAGGTTGTTCCTGCTGTAATCTGCGCAGTATTGAATTTTTTGCTGAACTGGTAATCCAGATAATAGGTCAGGTGTTTGTCGATCACCGTTTTTTCCTGTTTCGGATTGAGCACACCGGCCCCCCAGGAAACAATATCTGATCCGTCCAGAGAAGGTAGACCGTGTTTCATAAACCAACCGATCAGGTCCATGTAGTCTGAAGTGGTTGCAGTAGGGAAAATCTCTCCTAATACCGATGTGCCGGCATTTACAATATCACCGATATTCCCTGTAACTATGGCGGGTAAGAGAGGGGTTAACAAACTATAATCGTTGTTGTTAATTATATTAGTAATGGTGGTTATATCGGTTCCCATATTGCCCAGTATATCCACGATGGAGGATCCTGCGTCCGGTTGCACAATATTATCTCCCCGGTAATAAAAACGTCCCTTTACTTTGTGAGAGGTATTATTTCGCGGATTGGTGAAATTGTAGAATGGATCGATGTAAAACGTGTTTCCTTCACGTCCCATGTTGCTGATAGCGGATGGCCGGTAAGCTTCTGTTGGAGAACGCCAGATAAAAAATTCTCCGTATGAATTGGTGATGAAATTCGTGTTGACTCCGTAATTAACAATATTCATACCCGGTTGATGGTAGGTAATATTTCCACCTACACGCACCCGTTTGTTATAACCGAATTCACGGTATCCTTCATCAGTAAATACATTCATTCCTCCGGATACATCAAAATCACCGATACGACGCGTGTGAGAGACGTCTATTCCTTCGTAAATGGGATTACGAATACCGGATAAAACATTCCGGCGCATAAACGGTTCTACCGGATATTTGTCATTTTCCCATAAACCTTTGTCCCACCACTGGTAACTTTCATTGTCAGGTGTTCCATAAATTCCGAGATACATATTGATTTTTGTTTTGGGGGTGAGGCCGGGACGTGCTGTCCGGACATTGATGATACCATTTAATGCGGAAGAACCGTATAATACGGAAGAGGCCCCTTTCATAATCTCTACCTGTTCCACATTTTCCATCGGAATGGTATTCCAGTTGATCTCACCGTTACCCGGACTCAGGATAGACATTCCATCAACCAGTATCTGGCTACGGGCTCCTACTCCGTAGGTCCAGCCGCTACCGCCACGAATGGAGGGTTGTTTATCATTGACATCCACTCCGGGAAGATTTTTTAGTGATTCAGACAAGTCGGTAGGAGCCTGCCGGGCGAGATCTTCTGCCTTTAACAGGTCCATAGATACTGTGATCTCACTGAGCTTCTGTTCATACCGCCCGGCACTGACTACCACATCGGCCAAAAGCTGTGAACTTTGTTTCATATAAATATCCCGGGTAAGGAGTTCGCGTTGGCTGATGACCAATGGAACCAGTTCATTCTCATATCCGATATAGCTGAAAATGACTTCTACACCTCCAATAGGTAAGGAGATTTCATATCGTCCTTCAATATCAGTTACGACTCCGATAGTCTCTCCTCTGTCTTTATAAGAGATGTTTACCCCGATTAACGGCTCGTTGCTTTTTGCATCATATACATATCCCCTCATAGATTGAGCAAAAGAAGGAATATGCACACAGCAAATAAAAAGTATGATTAGGTTTATTTTTTTCATATAAGTGAAGCGATTTATTCTACTTAGTTGCAGAAAGGAGTAAAGTAAACTCAAATTTTGAAGTATATAAAGCTGCATCCGTAAGGAGACTTTCCAGTATATCGCCGATTCCCGGTAAGTTATCCGCAGGAATGAGACCGGCTATATACGGTAGTAAAGGGAAGATCCCTTCGATTTCACTTTTATCCAGGGTAAGGGCGATCGTTCCGTTTGCATTTTGGGTAATTGTGAATTCCATCCCCTGGCTGGTCCATCTACCTGTCATGCCGATCAGGTCCAGTACAAGATCAATAATATCTCCTATTCCCAATTCTGCCCGGGTAGCAAACAGAGTACGTGTTAACATGTCTATCTGGGGAATTACGTACAGTTTATTATCTTTCACGTAGTAGGTTGCCATATTTACGGGAGAAGTTTGCCAGTCAGATACCGGCCGGTCGTTGTAATTTTTTCCCCCTAATAATAAATCATTCATAATGTCGGCTCCTTCCGGTAATGGTGCATAACCGGCAAGGATGTTGCCGTCAGGTAAGAATGTTACATCATTCAGCACAGAGAGTAACAAATTTCTGAGAAGTCCGTCAACCATATTGGCCGCCACACTCCAGATCAAACTATTGCTACCTGTGATTTCCCATGTAAGAGAGGAACTTTGATTATACCATTTTCCCTGTGAAGAGAATGTATTTACCGGGAGTTTTATATCTGCCAGTGTAAGGGATAACCTGTTTTTTACAATCGAACCTGAATAAGTAAATGTGATCCCGGTTTCACTGGTTGTATTTCCCTGGAAAGAATATCCTTCTTTCGGAAGAGGGGTTAAAGGAACGTTATTCAGATACGTTTCTTCTTCTCCGGGGAATACCTGCATAAGAATCAGGCTTGCCTGTTCACTGTTATCAAATTCAAAATAAACATCTTTACCTGTAAATACATTTCCGTTATATATCAGGTCTAATGTATAAGCAGAATTTGCAGAAACCAGTTTATTAATATACATTTGATTTGTTTCTGCAGGGATCAGTCCGTTAAAATTATCATCTTCACTGTCACAGGAAGATAATATGAATGTAAGACAGAAAAATAACGCGCTATAGCGCCTCAGAATCATTTTCATTGACGTCTTTTTTTAATGTTTAATAATCTTTGGCAAAGTAAAAGGGTATAAATTTGTAAATCAATACCTATTTTTACGAATTAGTATTCCAGAATTAATATTAGCACTTAATACATGATTGAAGAGCAATTACCAAAATTTGATATTCCCGGTGACTTTATTCCCGGCGATTTTATAACGAAAGAGATACTTGATTTTTATACCGCATATCCCTGTAAGATTAAATCTGGGATTTTTGTCATTCTGACACAGGGAGAACTTGATGCAACCATTAACCTGAGTCAGTATACCGTTAAACCCGATGATTTTGTTGTGGTGGCGCCAAATAGTTTTATTCAGATACATGAAGTCCGGGGAGTTATCCGGTTGCATTTTGTGGCCTTTTCATCGACTTTTTTGAAGAGTACTAACTTTCATGCCGCTTCATTGGATCTGTTACCTTTGCTGATTGGCAATCCGGTCATGCATTTTCCTCCGGAAACGGCCCTGATCTGCCGTGATTTTATTGATGTCATTATGCGGGCTTACATAGCAGAGAATAAGTTGTTGGATAGGGATTCCTATCATTCTATTCTTAATTTTTTTATGCAACAGCTTACGAAGTTTTACCGGAACAACCCTCAATTGACCGAGAAAAATATTGCCCGTGATAAAGCTATCCTGAAAGATTTTATGGGTCTTCTGCTAAAACATTATACGACCGAGCATAGTGTGACCTATTATGCCAAAGCACTTGGAATTACTTTACAGCATTTTTGTAATACAATTAAAAAAGTAACCGGAACGACAGCGCTGGATATTATTTCGGGTATGATCATTATGGATGCCAAAGCACAATTGAAATCGACAAATCTGGCGATTAAAGAGATCGCCGCCTCGTTAGGATTTACGAATCAGGCTTTTTTCAATAAGTTTTTTAAGCAACACACAGGGATGACTCCCCAGGAATATAGAAAGAATTGATCTGACATCTTTCTGTTCCGGAATATTGTTATTTTACAAAGATCTTAAAATGAATTTAAGGGCTTTTCCTATCTTTGTGGTTGAAAATATGAAAATTAGAGCATTGGTATGAATTGGACACAGTTGCTTTCCGGAAAACGAATTGGTATGGAAGAGTATCAGGATCCGGTCCGGAAACATGAACGAACCGACTTCCAGCGTGATTATGACCGTTTGATTTTTTCTTCTCCTTTCCGGAGAATGCAGAATAAAACCCAGGTATTTCCTTTACCGGGCCATATATTTGTTCACAACCGTTTGACTCATAGTCTTGAAGTTTCTTCTGTCGGCCGTTCCCTGGGCAATAATGTGGCAAAAGGACTTATGGAGAAATACCCGGATGGGAGTGTCAATTTCCCGGAGATTGGTTCCATTGTCTCGGCTGCCTGCCTGGCGCATGATATGGGGAATCCTCCTTTCGGACATTCCGGAGAGCGGGCTATTTCCGGTTATTTTAAAGATGGACATGGTGCCAAACTAAAAGATGCGATTCTGAAAGAGGGAGGACGCTGGGATGATTTTCTTCATTTTGAAGGAAATGCAAATGCATTCCGTTTGTTAACTCATCAGTTTGTAGGTCGCCGGAAAGGTGGATTTGCACTTACTTATAGTACGGTTGCTTCCATCATCAAATATCCTTACTCTTCTTTATATTCCCTCCCTAAAGGAAAATTTGGCTTTTTCCAGTCTGAGGAAGGTACTTTCCAGGCGATTGTGGATGAATTAGGAATTGAAAAAGATCCGGTTGACCCGAATAAATATTGCCGTTATCCGCTTGTATATCTGGTAGAGGCTGCGGATGATATTTGTTATCAGGTAATGGATATTGAGGATGCCTGTAAACTGCATATTATTACAGCAAAGGAAGCAATTGAATTATTACTTAATTTCTTTGAAGGAGAACGTTTGCAACGGATTGAAAAGATTATGCGGATGGTGGATGATATTAATGAACAATTGGCCTATCTGCGTTCCTGTATTATAGGACTTCTTGTGAATGAATGCTCGCGTGTTTTTCTGGAAAATGAAGAAGGGATCCTGAAAGGAACTTATAAAACACCTTTGATTGACCAGGTGGAAGGCCAGCCTTTTAAGGCCTATTCAGAATGTAGTAAACTGGCAAAGAAACGAATCTATTGTGCGAAAGATGTGTTGGATATAGAGCTGGCCGGTTATCATATTTTCAGCCAACTGATCGATACATTATCAAAAGCTGTTATGAATCCGGATAACTCATATAGTCAACTGGTATTGCAGCGAATTCCGGAACAATATGATACGAAGGCCACTACTACGTATGGTAAGATTCAGTGTGTGCTGGATTATATTTCCGGGATGACGGATGTATATGCATTAGACCTGTACCGTAAAATTACGGGTATGAGTTTACCGGCAGTGTAACCTCGCTGTCTTTTTCGTTAGATAGTAACATTCTTCTCTCCATCCAGTAGTATTTTTACCCGGAAAGTTATTATCCTGAGAAGATAATCCTATTGGGTGAAAGCTAAAAGACTATTGGCCCGGACTCACACGAAAACATCTAAAAACAAATAAACCTGATAAATAAGGGAGGTAATTTCCAAAGATTAATATTCTTCCCGGTACTTGTTTCCGTCTTTGTCTTTGAGGATATTCAGATAGCTTTTATACCGGGATAGGGGAATCTGTTGTTCTTCTACTGCTTTTAATACACCGCAGCCGGGTTCATGGATATGCGTACAGTTGTTGAAACGGCAGGTATGAATATGGGTAAATATTTCCGGGAAGTAATGGGCAATCTCAGCTCCTTCCATTTCAATTGTTCCGAATCCTTTGATTCCCGGGGTATCAATCAGGTATCCACCTTCCGGTAACGGGATCATTTCGGAAAAAGTGGTAGTGTGAGTTCCTTTGTTATGATATTCAGAGATGGCGGCGGTTTTCAAATTACGGCCCGGCACTAACAAATTGATGATCGTTGATTTTCCAACTCCTGAATGTCCGGATAAAAGGGTGATTTTATTTGCCAGATCCTGTTTCAATGTTTCCATTCCTTCACCAGTGCGGGCACATATTTTTGAGCATGGATACCCTATAGAGGAATAGAGGCTGATCATTGCATCCAGCATCTCTTTTTCTTCTCCGTGAAATCTGTCGGTTTTGTTGAAAACCAGTTTTACCGGAATCCGGTAGGCTTCGGCCGTTACCAGAAACCGGTCAATAAAAATGGTTGTTGTAACCGGATAATTGACAGTCACGATCAGCATGGCCTGATCAATATTCGCTGCAATGATATGGGATTGTTTGGAAAGGTTCGAGGCACGCCGGATAATATAATTTTTCCGTTGTTCGATTTCGGTGATAAAGGCTGTTCCTTCTTTGTTGATCTCAATGTCTACACGGTCTCCGACAGCAATGGGATTGGTACTTTTGATTTCACGTAACCGGAAGTTCCCTTTTACTTTGGATTCCACATCTTTTCCTTCCCCGGTACGTACGGTATACCAGCTACCGGTATTTTTAATTACAAGACCCTTCATGTGCAAATTAACAATTGACAATTGACATGTGTGCATTGGCCTGAAGCCGATCTGCAATTGTCAATTGTCAATTTATTTATACTGTCATTATTTCTTTTTCCTTAGCTGCGTATAGATCGTCTATTTTCCTGATAAACTTATCATGTATCTTTTGTACTTCCGCTTCGGCATCTTTTTCAACATCTTCAGGTACTCCCTCTTTTACACTTTTTTTCAGGACTTCAATAGCGTCACGACGTGCATTCCGGACACTGATTTTTGCATGTTCAGCTTCCTGTTTGGATTGTTTTGCCAACGCACGACGGCGTTCTTCCGTAAGGGGAGGAATGCCCAGACGAATTACTTCACCATTATTTTCAGGGGTGATACCTACATCTGAATCCATAATGGCTTTTTCAATGTCACGCATCAGATTTTTTTCCCAGGGGGTGATCATAATTGTTTTTGCGTCTGGTGTCGTTACTGTTGCAACGTTTGATAATGGAACCGGGCTTCCATAATAAGGTACCTTTACACCATCCAGGATTTTAGGATTTGCTTTTCCGGCACGGATACGGGCCAATTGCTCATCAAGGTATTCGATTGCAGAGGCCATCTTCTCTTCCGCAGATTTTACATATTGTTTCGTATCTACCATAAAAAGATAATTTATTGTTACTGTTTTTTTAATTAACAAAAGTAATAAAAATATGCAACACTTCTGTTTTTCCTGCGTATTTATATAAAAGTGAGTTTTTCCGGATTGTTTAAGAAAAGGAGAATAACAAGTAAAATAGACGTGCTTATGAAAACAAGAATTTTTTTATTGATCTCTTTCTGCTGTTTGATGGCTTGTCATACAGCAAAACCCCGTGGCGTAAAAGGTGGTGGGAAAACAGTGACTAAAGAGTTTAGTGTCGGAGATTATACTTCTCTGAGTATAGGAGGTGTCCGGGAGTTGGTTTATGAACAGAAAAGCGGTAAGCCATTTCTGGAAATAACAATTGATGAGAATGTGCTGTCTTATCTGAATGTAGAGGAGAAGGGTAAAAAATTAATTGTCAATTGGAAGAAACAGGGAAACCGGGAGCCAAATGTAAGTCCGGCAGTATTCAGGGTCCGGACAAATTCCAAAGAGTTAGTGGAAGCCTCTCTCGCAGGCTCAGGCGAATATACATTGAAGAACATTCAGGGAGAGAGGAATGTCAAAATCTCCCATGCCGGAAGTGGGAGACTCTTTATACAGTCACTCAAAGGCAATCATCTGGATCTTAGTGTGGCCGGTTCCGGAAGAGTGGATGCAACTTCTGTGCAGGTTAAATCACTTAAAAGCAGGATAGCAGGTAGTGGAAAGATCGAGATTGAAGGAACAGCGGAAAGTGCAGACTTTAGTACGGCAGGCAGCGGAAACGTGTATGCGGAAAATTTCCGGGTGCAGGATGTAAAAGCGAGTTCAGCCGGTTCCGGAACGTTGCGTGTGCATGCCACAGTCCATCTGAAAGCCAGTACGGCTGGTAGCGGAAATGTCTATTTTAAAGGAAGTCCTTCCTTAAATTCGAGTGTTGCGGGATCTGGGAAAATACAAAGTATAGATTAAAGAATTCTTTTCTGTATCTTTGTCATCAAACCATGAATTATAGATCCTAAAAGCAAAAAGTTATGAATACGAAAAGTTTCTTGCTGTGTGCTTGTTTATTGATGACAAGCATGACTTGGGCAAAGGTAAAAGTGACAGGGAACGGACAGATCACTACCCGCGAATTTGAGATCATTGATTACAATAGACTCAGTATAAACGGTTTTTTTGATGTGATCTATGAACAATCAGATAGTGACCCTTATCTGGAAATCACGCTGGATGATAATCTGTTGCCGTTTGTGGATGTTCAGATCAAGGATCGTTTATTGACGATCCGTTTTAAAGGTGTGACGGTCGAAAAAGTCACGACCGGAGTTATAAAAACGAATTCCAAATGGCTGCGTGAAGCAAAAATTGCCGGAAATGCCGGTTTTTCAATTGCTACCCCTATGAAAGGTGATGAACTGATCATCAAAGGGCATGATAATTCGTTGATCCAGCTTAAAGAATCTCTGGAGCTGGGGAAACTGGATCTAAATATTTCGGGGAGTGCTAATATCATTGCTGAAAACCTGGAAGTTGAAAATCTGGCTTGTAACATTGCCGGTTCCGGAACAATGAAGCTAAATAAGGGACATGCGAAATATGCGATCTATAATATAAGAAACAACGGACTGATTCAGGCGTATGGAGTAGAGGCAGATGAAGTAATCGGTAAAGTAACTGCCGGTGGTACCATGGAGATTTTTGCTAAGGAAAAATTGAGTACTAATACCGTCGGAAATGCCATTATTCGTTATAAGGGAAATCCTCATACCCTTCAAAATAAGAAGGTAGGTAAAGGAACAGTCGATCATGTAGAATAACTGTATGAAAAGAAACATCTTTGTTTTACTTTGTTTCTCCCTGTTACTGTGTAGTAGCTGTTTGCCATCGGGCAACCGGATAAAGGGAAATGGGGAATTGGTTACTGAAAAGGTGGATGTCTCCACCTATGACCGGATTGTGATCAGTGGCACCAAAGTAATCCTGAATTATACCCAAAGTGATCAGCAACCCTCTTTACAGGTACATACCGATAGGAATATTTATGAAATGTTTCAATTTATAACAGAAGGAAGTACATTGAAAATTTCCCCTAAAGAGGAATTTAAGAATAATCAGTTTCGTGCGACTCAGTTTACAGTGACAACCAACTCGGCTTCACTCGTACATGTCGCTACCGGAGGCAGTTCAGTTATTAATGTCAATAATCCGCTTATAGGGGAAAAAATGGACATATATATCTCGGGAGGTGCTGATTTCTATTTTCATGAGGGAGTTACATTAGAGCAACTCAACATTCGTGTTTCCGGAGGAGGAATGGTAAAAGGCAAAAATCTACAGCTGCAAAACCTCCATTCCGGTGTCTCCGGAGGTGGCCGGATTATCCTGAATGGTGAAGCAACATTTTCGGATTACAAAGTATCCGGAGGTGGAACAATTGATGCAAAAAATCTTGTAAGCAGAGAGGTAGAGGCAAAAGTATCCGGAGGTGGGAAATTGCAACTGCACGTTTTGGAAAAACTCGATGCAAAAGTGTCCGGCGGAGGGTCTCTTCACTATCAGGGGACTCCTGCTGTAATAAACCGGATGGTGTCCGGCGGAGGTTCCGTCAAACCTATAAATTGATCAGAGCCAACCGTTTTCTTTGTACCATCCGATCGTCTCTTTTAATCCTTTTTCCAGATTATAAGAGGGTACAAAATGAAGATCATCCTGAAGTGGCGTAATATCACATATCCAATTGCGTTGTTTCAGGATGATATATTTATCACTGTTTAATGTCATGCTTTTGTTAAATATTCTACCGATTGTTTCGGAACAAATACAGGCTGTTTTGACTAACCACAAAGGGATCCGTCCTCTCAATACAAACTTTTTGCCCAGTATTTTCTGTATCAAATGGGCAAATTCTTCATCCGTGTACACCTCACCGTCTGCCACAAAATACTCTTTATTTTGTATGCTTGTATTTTCCAGGGCGTCCAGTGCAACCCGTGCCAGATCTTTTACATAAATAAAAGTAATTCGTTGAGGAATTTTCCCGACAGCAAAATCAATGCCGCTCCGGATGCTTTTTATTTCCATAAAATAATCTTTTTCACCGGGACCATATACACCCGTAGGGCGTAAAATAACATACGGAAACCAGGATTGCGAACGCAGAAAATTTTCACCTTTCAGTTTACTGCTCCCATAGACTGTGTCCGGTTTTTGTTCATCTGTGATACGGATAGGAGTAAAGTCTGTCTCATCTCCTTTCCCAAAACTACTCAGACTACTCATCAGAAGAAATTTCTCCGGTTCACAATTCGCAGCATGCAATGCCTGGATCAGATGATGGGTATAAGTTGCATTTACTACATCAAATTGTTTTTTATCCGTTGTTTTAGTGAGTCCGGCATTGTGGATCACAAAATCCCATTTTCCCTGTTCTTTTATTTGGCTGTTAAGAGCAGGCAGATCATGATAACAGAGATCTATCAGATGAATACCAGCACCGGTTAATTCTTTTGTATTGCTGCTTTTGCGAACACCAGCCCATACTTCATATCCTCTTTGTAGCGCCTCTTTTACAAGAAAACCTCCGATAAATCCGCTTGCTCCTGTAATGAGCACTTTTTTTTTATTGTCCTTCTGCATACTGGAAGCAATTTATGAATGGTGTTTATGAGATTTGAGCACCCGGTGGGGTAAGTGGCCATGCCCGATTAAGTCAATAGGACATGCGTATTTATCATCCAGCCAGTCGGCAGATACATCGCTACCCGGATGGTAATGAAGAGATTCATTGACACAGGCAATATTTTTCACCATACTTAATACCGTACCAATATCGTGGGATACCAGAATAATGGCTGATCTTTTGTTAATCTCTTCCAGCAATTGGTAAAACCGTGATTCAAACCGTTTATCTACGTATGAATTAGGTTCATCCAGTATAAGTAATTGCGGGTTAGAGACAATAGAGCGTCCTAACAGAACCCGTTGTAGTTGCCCTCCGGATAACTCTCCGATAGGGCGTTGGGATAGATTTTCCAGGTCCATTTGTTGGATAGTTACATCAATCCGTTCCTGATGGGAAGATGTAAAACGTCCCAATACCGGTTTTTCGGAAGCCAATCCGGATGCAATCACTTCCCGCACAGAGATGGGAAATTTTCTGTCTATCTGATTTAATTGCGGCAGGTATCCGATTTTTATCTGAGAAACTTCTTTATCTTCCTGGTAAAACCGGACTTTTCCTTCTGCCGGTGACAGGAGTCCGAGAATAACTTCTGTCTCTTACACATCT